>MFGV01000056.1 GCA_001778375.1 Candidatus Firestonebacteria bacterium RIFOXYD2_FULL_39_29 | reverse complement strand
TCCTCCTTATAATTTTGTTCTCGTAAAACTTATTATACAGGATACGTCGCTGTTTTACTTCATACACATCTTTTGATTATAACTCAAGTACAAATTTCAAAGGACAATATTATGAGAATTATTATATAACTCAATATATTGTCATTCGTAATTTGTCATTTGTCTTTAACGCAAACTAATCTTTTATGATTTTATATTTAATATTCGGCGGGATTTTATTATACCCTCAAACGATACCTTATTCCTTGCCAACAAGGGTGGGGAGCCATTTTTCCCACTCTTTTTCAAATTCTGATATTTTTTTGCCTGTAACCTTTTCGAAGGCTTTTAAACCGCTTTTGTCGTTTTTGTAGCTTTTTTTGTACTCTTTATAGAAATCCCCAAGAAGGTTTTCACTGTACAGATATATCCCCAGATATCTGACGGTGGCATAAAATATTTCAATATCTACATCTTTGTTCCATCCTTTTTCTTTTGTAATTATTTTTTCCAGACCTACGTGCTTACCTTCGGTGAACATTTCTTTTAAAGATTCCAGGCGCGAGCTCTTATATTTCACTTCTATTTTTTCGCTTACATAATTCCACCTGAGAGATTCGTATGTGGTAGAAAGCATCTCCGTAAGCCATCTTGGATGATCCTGCAATACCATTGCCTGATCTCCTGAATGCAGGGCGTGCATATATTCATGAACAAAAGTACCGTAACCTGTATAAGTATCGGAGAAAAATATACCGAAGGCCGGAACAAAAACCCCCTCAAATCCGCTGCTTGTGCCAAGCAACGTCCCGATCAACGCTTTGTTAACATCCCGGCTTTCCGACATTATCCAGATTATTGGGAACTCGCTTGTTTTTATTCCCAAATCCTCTTTAGCGAACTTTGCGGCAGTGACCATGGATTCTTTGAGTATTTTTATTTTTGCGTTATCTCTTATATCCGTAAATAATATTACATTTGTTTCCGGTATATTTATTTCGTAATAGCTGGCAAGCTCTTTTTTTGTCCTTGCCATTAATACTTTTCTGCCTTTTTTTATCAGTTCATTTTTATTTTTTAAAAACTCCGTAAGTAAACCTTTTTTAATTAGTCCCTGGAACTCTTCTTTCTCTACCACAAAAGAAAGATCAAAATACCCCTCCGCGAAAGCTTCTTTTATGAATTTTACGGCTTCTTCTTCTTTGTCCAGGCAGGCGTTTAACACGGCTTTATGCATAAGAAGCTGCGGATCCCTGGAGCTTTCTTGCAAGATCTTTTCAAAAGCTTCCAAAGCTTTTATATATTCTTTTTTTTCTATCAGCTCTTCAATATCATTTTCTTTTGCTGAAAAAAGAGAGTGCAGGACTTTAGGCGCAGTCTCGAATTTTATTGTTCCGGCCAGTTCTTCCAGCAATTTACCGGCATCTTCTCCCGTCATGACCAGGTTAAAAAACTCCAATATATTAACTATACTTCCGGTTTTGATAAAAAGCAGGAACATTTTTTTCGGTTTACCGCTTTCTTCCTTAACACTTTCTTCAGGGGTTACTTCTTCCTTTTTTTTTATCTCTCCGGCCTTTATTTTCTTTTCCTTTTGATAGGAAAAATATATAAGAATGGCTTTTCTGTCTTTTAGTTCAATTTCCTTGTGTTCCAATACTTTAATATCTACATATGATTTTTTATATTGCTCCCAATATTTTTCATAAGCTTCTTCCACCGGAACATCCCTGAAATATTTTTCCAGTATCATAAAATCCTGAATTTTACTGTCCGGGTCGGAATAAAAGAAAGGAGGGTACTGCTTCTTCGCCTGCTGCCAGCCTTCAGGGATCTTAAAGGATAACCCCGTCACCGCATCCGTAAACTTCCCCGCCGCTTTCGCAGAAAGCCCCCCCGAAAGAAATATAATGAAAAGTAAAGTGAAACAACTCTTTTTAAGCATCATATTTCTATATTTATATTATGCAAGTTAGACTTCAATTTATTTGTGACTTTTTTACCAGAATGAACCAAAAATACTTTTTTCACACTGCCTCCTTCTCCTCAAATATTAATTTATCAGCCATTTCCATAATGGCACGTATTTTATTACCTGTCCTGAGTATTTTTCCTCTTTTTCTTCTTCTTTTGTAATTAACAACAGGTTGCGGCATTTGAATTCCTTCCCTGCTTTTAAAAGCGGAGCTATTTCTCTCTTTTTTGTTTCCAAATTGTATGTTTCGGCGCACACCTGTATTAATTGAATTATCTTCACTCCCTGCTTGATAACAAAATCCACTTCTTTCTCTTCTTTCCAGTAATATATTTCCATCAATGGATTTTGAAGCTGTCTTTGTTTTAATTCTATCATTACTGTATTCTCCATTACTTTGCCGTAATCCTCGCTAAACCTGAAGCCATAGGCCGTTCTTAACCCATTGTCAATAAGGTAGCATTTCCTGACGGATAACATCTGCTCCTTTAATGAAGCAGAGTATTTCCGGTTAAGAATGAACAAACCGGTTTTTTCCAATGCCGATACATATTTCAAAAGTGTCCGTTTTGTCATAGGATAGGCTTCTTTTAGCGCCTTCCAAAAAGCAGTGACAGAAAACACGGAGGATATATTTGTAGTCAAGTATCTCATTAATTCTCTAGCTGCACCTTCATTCCGAAGGGAAAATCTTTCCACCATGTCTTTCAGGAACATCGTATTCCAATACTCTCCGAGGATCCTTAACCTTAAAGCTTTGTTTTCCTCAAGTACCGCTTCCGGAAAGCCTCCAAACTCGCTGTAAATTTCTAACTCCTTTTTTATACTATGTCTGTCTTTTGAATATGAAATATTTTTTTTAATAACTATGCCTTTTGATCTTAATATTTCTTTAAAAGAAAACGGCAGGAGGTCATAATTTATAGATCTCCCTCTCATTTCCTTTGAAAGGCTTTCATGAAACACCTCGGAAGAAGAACCGGTCAAAAATATCCTGAATTTTCCGGTATCTAAGAGTCTTCTTACCCCTCTTTCCCAATTTGAAATATTTTGAATTTCGTCAAAAAAAGAATAACATATTATTTTTGTATTCTCAGGATAAAGATCGTGATAGGCTTCCAGTATTATATCAATACTTTTACCATCAAAAGGCAAAACTCTCGGATCGTCGAAATTGAGATAAAACATGTTTTCTCTTGGAACGCCGGAAGCTGCTAACTCTTTCATTTTATTATAAAAAAGATAAGTTTTACCGCTTCTACGGGGGCCGGTTACCGTAATAATTTTCTTTGTATCAGAAGGTATTTTAACATCTCTTTGTACGATCTCGGGAAATTCAAATTCCTGGCTTTCTTTTATTAACTCCTTAACCTTTTCTTTGCTTATCATTTAAGCTCTCCTATGATACCATTACAGCTATATAATGGTATCATAGGTGATACCATCTGTCAATATTGTTTTTACTTCTTATCTTTTGGAATATTTACGGATATCTAAAATGGCTGCTAATATCCGGATAATTTGTAAGTAAATGTGTTTCAGATGTATAACCCGGTTCCGGAAAGTTATCGATTATATAAGGCATTCCCTCCTTGTTGACTTTATCAGATACTATCGCACAATGCCAGGGCCTATTAACCATACATGATTTCACGCCATGAACCTGAAGTATTGAATGGTTCCTGGTTTGCTCAACCTGCAACCTGTCATCTTTTTTTCCCGCTCAGCACAAACCAAAAGCCGCGGGGGGAGACGATCTGGGTGATTTTATGCTTTTTCAGCACTTTCAGGTCTTCGTCCCCGGTTATGATATACTCGGCTTTAGAGCTTTCAGCGAGCCACAGGATATGGTTATCTTTTTCGTCCCTGCAGACTTTTTTGGATTTCTCAAAAGTTGTTAATACGCAAAACTCATTTAAATATTCTACAGCTTCGGTCACACTTGCCTGAGGGAGTTTTATTTTAACTGAGAGTTTTTCTTTGACCTCGTTAATTATTTTTTTGCTGATAATTACTTCCGAGCTTTCCATGGCCGCTTCAAATATCGACTGACAAATCCCTCTTGTGGCAAATGCAGCAATAATAACATTGCTGTCAATAACTACCTTCATTTAAGTTTCCTGAATACATCTTCATCGGTCAAAATACCCTCTGCCTCGGCAAACGGCAGTATTTTTTTCCTTATCATCCTGAATCTTCTTAAAGCCACATACGCCTTGATTGATTCGCGGACAATATCACTCACAGGTTTTTCTTCGCTTACACTGACTTTATTAAGGTCCTTTTTTAGCTCATCTGTGATCCTTATTGTTAATGTCTGATTCATACACCCTCCTAACCCCTGTGTTACATTGTAACACAAATATCAATATTTGTCAACCAGCCTAAAATTTTACCCCTTCACCCCTTTTTCACTTTGTTCCCTTTTTTATTTATTTTCATTTTCTGATTCTTGGCGCACTCGAATTTCGAGTTTAGTACTTCGAATTTTGATTTCTGCTACCTTTACTTACCAATGCAGAAATCACTAAATATCTTATTCAATATATCATCCGTTGAAACTCTTCCCGTAACACTTCCTATATAATCGAGAGCTCCCCGAATATCTAAAGCGATAAACTCCTCGGACATTTTTTTATTTATCGATTCAATTGCTTTTTTTATTGAATCAGCGGCGTTTGAGAGGAGTTCCTTATGCCTGACATTCGTTATTATTAAGCTTTCTTTCGACCTCGCGCCCTTTTCCAGCGCTATCTTCCCCATCTCTTTCTTCAGTTTTTCTATACCGGTTTTGTTTAAAAGGGATATTTTAACAATCGAGGCAGAGATTAACTTCTTAACCTCTTTTTCGGTTGTTTTTGCGGGTTTCAGATCGGTTTTATTTATGACAGCAATAATATTTTTACCCTTTATCTTATTTATTATCTCCAGATCTTCTTTTTCTATCTTTGTGGCCCCGTCAAACACGGCAAGGAGAAGGTCAGCTTCATCTATTGCGATTATCGACCGTTCTATTCCTTTTCTTTCCACCAGGTCTTTGGCCTCTCTTATCCCGGCGGTATCGGATAGAACAAACGCAATCCCTTCTATGTTTATAGTTTCCTCTATTACATCTCTCGTTGTTCCCGGAATATGTGTCACTATAGCGCGCTCTTCGTCTAAAAGCTCATTCAAAAGCGAGGACTTGCCGGCGTTGGGTTTTCCGATTATCGCGGTTTTTATTCCCTCGCGGAGCATTTTCCCGCCCTCGGCGGTGGCAAGTAATGCATTTATTTCTTTTAATGTCTTTTGCAGCTCTTTCTTGACCCCGGACATACCGGTCGTCTCTATTTCTTCCTCTGCAAATTCTATATTGGCTTCAACCCCCGCACAGATATTTTTTAAAGCTTCCGCAATAAGCTCCATCTTTTTTGAAAGCCCGCCTTTAAGCTGGTTTACGGCTGCTTTTAAGCTTTCTTCCGTTTTTGCCTTTATAATATCAAAAACCGCTTCTGCCTGCGCAAGATCTATCCTTCCGTTTAAAAAAGCCCGTTTTGTGAACTCCCCGGGTTCCGCAAGACGCGCACCATATTTTAATAAAAGAAGGAGCGTCCGCCTGACTGAAACCAGACCGCCATGGCAATTAATTTCTGCCGTGTCTTCCCTTGTATAAGTAGCAGGCGCTTTCATGATAGTCACAATTACTTCATCTATTGTTTCCCTGCTGATCGGATCTGCAATAAAACCATAATGGGCTGAATATGAAGGCATTTCTGATAATGTTTTTTCTTTTTTCGGTTTGAATATTTTTGATACGATCTTTACGGCATCTGCTCCTGAAACCCGTACAATGCCAAGGCCGCTTTCGCCGGGCGGAGTGGATATTGCAGCTATTGTATTTTTCATGATTATTTCCTGATTTTAATTTTCAGTTCATTCGAAATAACCGGATGTTTTATCCAACTCTTTTTCATTCCGGTTATTTCCGGACCTCCGGAATAAGAAAGAACAATTTCTACTTCCTGTTCGATTTTGTCTTCAGCCGCAGAAAACGCAACAATTTCCGAAGTAAGAGCGGTGCCTGCATCTATTGTAAAAATATCCCTCACTTGCTCTTCGGTTCCCTGTATTACTGAAAGATCTTTTTTTAACTTCTTTATCAGACGGCCTTCCTTAATTACAAGAAGGTCAAAACCAAAATTACCTTTAATATCATTAATTCCGGAGGCAACCAGGCTTCCCGTATTTTTAAAAAGAAGTTTAATTTTTATTTCTTCTTCTTTGCCGTATTCCGGTTTTTCTGTTGAAATTTCAAGAGTAATATCTTCATTAGGAGCAGTATCCAAGTCTGACAATATTTCTTCCGTTTCTTCCTTTAATTTTTGTTCCGAAAGGGCTGTTTTATCTTTTATAAACTGCTCCGTAACTTCCGTACAATCTGCTGTTTTTGGGTTTTTTAATACACTTAGAGCCTTTCTATAGTTCCTGAGTTCCAAATATGCATTTACCAGCAGGTAATTCCTTCTACAGCCGATAACCGGTTCTATTATTTCTTTACTTGTCAGCATTTCCAAAAACTTCAGGTTAATCAAATACGGTTTAAGATCCATTAACGGGAAAAGCTCTTTTGCTTCGGCAAATTTTCCGGTATTTGCCAGGCATTTTGCCGCAAGCTCGGCATAAACATCATCAGAGACTGCTTCTTTAACTATACTTTCATAGAGGGAAAGATATCCCTGCGCCCGGTTAAAATCATTCAGGCCAAATAAATACATTTTTGCCGCATCTTTATAAGCTTCATTATTCCTTTTTACAAGCAATATTTGTTTTACATTTTTAACAATGGCATCAAAACTCTCTTTATCATAACCGGTATAAGTCAAAGAATCATGCTCTCCGGCAATTTGCGCCGGCAAGGGGACTGGGTTAGCGTCAATTTCTTTTTCCCCCAGCTTTTCTTTTAACGCTTCCATTAAAAGTTGTGCGTTCCTGCTGTTAACAGGTTCTTTGAGCAAAAAGTCAGTTGTTTTAGAAACAGAGAGTGCAGCGGAAGCTCTGACAGCCATGCTCAACAGAGAGGGGTCCTTAAAGGATTCTTCAATCAAGGGCAGCACTCTTTCATCCTTTAAATTCGAAGCAGCCAGAAGAAGATAGCTGAATATTTTATTATTTATCAGGGTTTTCTTCCCGACCATTTCTTTCGCAGAAGTTAGCTCCGTCCAGACACTTTCTTTTCCGTTTACCAAAAGGGCTATTTCTTTTACGGCTTTCTCGCAAAAATAATCCTGCCTTAAAACAGATTTTTCTTTTATAACCTGCAGCCACTTTTTTATTCGTTCTTCTTCAGAAATAGTTTTTGCCTCTTCACGGATTTTAATAAGCTCAATGGCCTCTCTGGCCGCGACTCTTACGGGATAAACATCTTTTCGAAGGACAAAAGAATCATAAAGCAGGGAGTTGATTTTTGGAATGGACTTCGAAGAACCCTTTTCCCCGAGAAATCTGACGGTAAGAAATCTTATCTGGGAGCTCTTGTCTTTGATTACCGAATATAATGTTTCAATCGTAAATTCATCTAATTCTTTATCCGCTGTATCTTTATAAATTTCCCGGAGTATCCTTTCTTTTGTGTAACCGCTTTTGGTTTCTTTAAGCAAAGAAAATAAATATTTCCTTCCTTTTTCTCCGGTTATGATTAATTTTTCCAAATTTAAATTATTTGTAACTATCGAAAACCCGGCTTCAGGCAGTTCCCCTGTCTCCGTATCCTCCTCCTGAATGCGGAATATCAAGTTCTCCAGGTACTGTTTAATTTTTTCCGCGTGTTTTTCTGCCTGCTGTGTTTTTGAATCATCCAAAGAAATCTCGGCAGTAACGTCCTTGTTTTGAACAAGATCAGGTTCTTCTCCAAAACCGGACTGTAATAGCAGGAATATTACAGTCAAAACACCGTATGTTAATAATCTTTTGTTTCTCATCTTGTTTTCAGGTAACTGTTGCAGGTTTCTTATTAACCATCCATTGCTGTACTATTGAAAGAATATTCTGTACCGTAAAATAAAGAAGCAGTCCCGCGGGAAGGGACCAGAAAATAAACGCAAATATTGCAGGCATCATCCACATCATCATTTTTGCCTGCTGCGGATCCGTAGCAGGAGTCATCTTTTGCTGCAAGATCATAGTTGCAAGCATTAGAATAAGGAGAACAAAGTACGGGTCTCTTACCGAAAGATCGCTCCAGATCAAAAACGGAGCATTTTTAAGCTCTATAGCATTAGCAAGCACCGCGTAAAAGGCCACAAAAATAGGAATCTGCAGAAGCATAGGCAAACACCCGCCCAGAGGGTTTACTTTCTTTTCCTTATATATTCTCATTGTTTCTTCTGTCATTTTCTGAGGGTTGTCCTTATATTTTGCTTTAAGAGCATTAATCTCAGGCTGAATATCCTGCATTTTTTTCATGGCTTGATAACTCTTTTGTGTCGGCCACCAGGTTATTGCTTTAAGCACCACCGTTACAACTATAATCGCAAGACCCCAGTTAAAGGTAAAAGCATAGCACCATTTTAATACAATTAACATCCCGAGACCGATTACATTAAAAAAGCTCCAGCCCAGATCCATCGCGTGATATAGTCCGACTTTAAAAGCATCCAGATTCTCATATAATATCGGGCCCGAATAATATGCCATCGCAAAAGTTCCGCCCTTTTCTCCGTCAAACGCCGGAAGTAAAAGTGAGGCAACCGGCATTGCAAAATGGGAATCAACTTCTTTTGTTATGTTATCTTTCTTTTGCTCCAGCTTGGGAGAAAACATTAAAGCATGTTCTTCGCCTCTCATTCCCGAGCCTGCCCGGGGAATAAAAACTGATATAAAATATTTGTCCTTTATTCCAAGCCAGGAAAGTTCTCCTGCTCCTGTTTGTTTTTCAGCGTCTTTAATAATAAAATCCGGTTCCTGCTTTTCATTTACTGTTTGTTTCATCCCAAATATATTTTTAACGACCGTCTTGTCCAGGTAATGAATATTAGAAAACACCGCCATATTTTCTACTATCTTTTTCATATCCTTTTCAAGAATAACGCCCTTGTCATTATAAATAAAATGATTATTAACTCCGACGCCAAGATACAGTTTTGCATCGGTAATATTTTTTACTTCCTTGTTTAAAGATTTTATATTTAAAGTAATATCACAGGTGAAGCTTTCTTTTCTAAAGGAATATGTTTTTGTTATCTCGGCCACGCCCTTTACAACCGCCGTAAACTCAGCGCCTGTTTCCGTCTGTTTTGCTTTATAAACCACATTGTCTTCAAATTTAAGCGACGGGATTACAAGTGTCCCCGGAAAAATATTCCGGTCGCTGTTCCATACCATATCTATCTGTTTCCCGTTCTCTTTATAATCATTTAATACCCAGTGCTTAATACAACCGCCTGCAGTGTTAAAAGTAATTACAGAAGAAGGCGTAGAAAAAACGAGATCTTCGCTTTTAAGAACAACCTTAGTTTTTTCTATGACTGCTGCTTTTGCCGGTTTTACCACGGCAGCTGTTTCTTTTACTTTTATTTCCGGCGCAGCTGCTTCCTCTGTAACTGCCCTTTTTTGCGAAAAATTCGAAGCCGGTTTCTGGTTTTTGGCCATGAAGTACTGAAATGCAATCAGAACTAAAAATGAAAGCGCCGCCGCAAGTATTATTCTTTTTCCTTCTTTACCCATGATAAATTCTCCTTTCGAACAACTTTAATTTATGACATAATGCTCGTCTTTTTTCCCTTGCTGACTTTCTTCACTTTATCCGCTTTTTAAACGCAACTTTGATATACTACCATATTATATACAGGCTATGCAATAATAACCCGAACAGGCGTTTCCCCATTTCTTTTGTCATCCCCGACTCACCTGCCCGCCGGTCTTTTTGGAGGGCAACGTTTTGGAACAAGCTCCATTACTGCAATCTGTATTTTGCCATCTGCGGAATGCAAACCCGTACATAAAAATAAAAATAATATTATTTTTTTCATAAGGCTCCACTCTTCTTATTTACTATTTTAAGCTACACTGTAAAATAAGTCAACGTGAAAGAACTAACCCGAAATCCGAAGCAGGAAACGTACAATTTTTTTACATGTTATTAAGGTTTCAAGGGGATTTCGGTTTTGACTCCACTGATAAGAAAGAGAGATTCAACCGAGACAGACAACCTGCATGCCGGTATTTCTAAACTCATATTTTGATATTCCTGTTTTGTTTTCAAGGAAGGATTTTACTCAAACCGGAGCGCCTCAATAGGATTAAGCTTTGCAGCTTTTCTTGCGGGGAATATCCCGAAAATAAGACCGATTGTAGCGGAAAAAATTGTAGAAACGACTATGGACAAGGTTGTGACAATGACCGGCCAACCGGTAAGTTTTGCCATTATAAAAGAAATAAGCTCACCAAAGATAACACCGATAATGCCCCCGCTCACGGTCATTACTATAGCTTCTATTAAAAATTGCATCATAATATCTTTTTCCTGCGCGCCTATGGCTTTTCGAAGCCCTATCTCTTTTGTTCTTTCCGTAACCGAAACCAGCATGATGTTCATTATCCCGATACCTCCGACTAAAAGCGAGATAACAGCAACGCTTCCAAGGAGCATGCTCATGGTATTAGTAACGCTTTTCATCATATTTTGGATATCTTCCATATTTCTTATCTGGAAAGAACTATCATCTTTTAACTCATGCGTCTTGATTATAACCTGCTTGATCTCTTCAGCGGCATCCGCCATAACATCCAGGCTGACTGCTTCAACATCTATGGAGTCAACATATACTTTTCCGAGCAGGCGGTACATACCGGTTGTAACGGGGATAACCATTGTGTCGTCCTGATCTTGAAATCCGTTTGAACCTTTCTGGGGTAACACGCCGATAATGCTAAAATTAATCCTGTTGATCTTTATAGTTCTTCCGACCGGATCAGAGTTGCCGAACAAATTACTGACTACGGTAGTCCCGACTACTACAACTTTTGCGCGCGACTTAACCTCTTCCGCAGTAAAGAATCTGCCAAACTCGGGGTTAGCCGCGTGAAGTTCCGCGTAGTCAACTCCTGTACTCTGCACCCTTGTCTGCCAGTTTTTATTTTCAAAAACCACCTGCGCCCTGCCGCTAACCGTCGGGGAAACTCTTTTTATACTGCCTCCTGCTTTACTCAAGGCTTCGGCATCGGCAAGAGTAAAACGGGTTACAGCACCGGCGCCCAAAGAAACTCCTCCGACATTGCTGCTTCCCGGCGTTAGCATAAGAAGGTTTGAACCCAGAGAGGCCAAACGCGCTTCCATAGATTGCTGGGCGCCCTTACCGAGAGCCAGCATGGCGATAACCGCGCCCACGCCGATCAAAATACCCAGCATTGAAAGCGCTGAACGCATTTTGTGGGAAAATATGGATTTAAGCGCCTGGGGAAGATGATCCATAAATAGAGCGCTCCAGAAATTTGTCTTCTTTCTGGCAAAAAGCTGCACGGCATCAAGCTTTCTTTCTCCTTTATGTAAAAACAGTCCGTCGGTTTTTTTTACGTCTGAAACTATCTTTCCGTCAAAGACCGTGATTATTCTTTTTGCCCTTTCCGCCATTTCTTTTTCGTGGGTAACCATTACTATGGTCTTCCCTTTTTTATTAAGACCTTCCAAAATGGACATTATTTCTTCTTTACTTTTAGAGTCCAGGTTACCTGTCGGTTCATCAGCAAAGATTACCAGGGGATCATTGACAAGCGCTCTGGCTATCGCAACCCTTTGCTGCTGCCCGCCGGAGAGTTCGTTTGGAGTGTGATTTTCTCTTTCAGAAAGTTCAACCTGCACTAATTTTTCATGGGCTAAAGCTCTTAACTCTTTCTTTCCCGCATAGATAAGCGGAAGTTCGACATTTTCTATTGCCTTTGTTCTGGGGAGTAAATAAAACTGCTGAAAAACAAACCCTGCAACATTGCTTCTAAGAATTGCCAGTTTATCGTCCTTTAATTTCGCAACATCTTCGCCAAAAACCGTATAGGCCCCGGTATCGGGCCGGTCTAAAAATCCGAGGATATGCATAAGGGTGGACTTGCCGGAGCCTGAAGGTCCGATTATGGCAACATACTCCCCCTGTTCAATTTTAAGAGAAACATCCCGGAGCGCCTGCACCGTGATATCCCCCATCTGATATGTTTTACTGACGTTTTTAAGTTCGATCATGTAACTTCCTTTGAAAAAGATTCCACCGATTTCAGTGCTACAGGATTCCACTGATAAAAAACTAAAAAATGTTACGAGAAAATACTATATTTAAAAATGTGTCATAAGCTTTATAAAATACTCCGTACTTGTTCTCGCCAAGCCTCTGCGCATCTCAACAAAAGATCCGCCTCATATAATTGGCGGACAACCCTCTAAGCCTCATCCTTACCTTCCCGTCTTCATTTTCTTCCGCTCTTGCCAACCCTCCAACCTTCTAATCATCCAATCATCTATTATTATCTGCCTCTTCCGCTGGCTCCTGCAGGTCTTGAAGGCATAAACGGATTGTTTGCCGCTCCTGCTTTATCTGACAATGAGAATTTCTTTGATTCTATGATTATTTTATCATCAGTCCCTACACCTGAAACAATTTCAATATTCAGGTTGTCTGCTAACCCTGTCTTTACAATGACTTTTTCCGGTTCTAAAACCCCTTCCCTTTTTACCATCACATAACTTTCCCCGCTATTAATGCTTTCTTTTTTATCTTTGCTTTCTTCACTGCCTGTGCTTTCTTTGCTTCCCCTGCTTCCCTTACTTCCTTTGCTGTCTTTGCTGTCCTTGCTGTCTTTCCTGACCGCAGCAAGAGGTAAAATCAGAATATCTTTTTTTCTTTCCTGTATTATATCGACGTTGGAACTCATTCCGGAACGGAAAACTGACGGGATCTTATTTGGAATTATCTCCACATCATAGGTCGTAACATTATTTACCATCTTGGACTCATAAGAAATATGGGTCACTGTTCCTCTCTCTCTTACTTCGGGATACGCATCCAGGGAGATTTTTGCTTCATGTCCGACTTTAACTTTGCCGATATCGGTTTCATCCACTTTTGCATTTATGACAAGCTTATCGGAAAGAACCAGCACCGCAGTTGTTTTTGTTACAGACTGTCCCGGCTCAATATTTCTTACTATCACTTCCCCGTCTATTTGCGCGATAATAGGGGTCTGTTTATAAACTTCCTCCCAGTGTTTAATCGCTTCGGCTCCCTGACTTCTTGCCGCATCAAGGAGGATTGCTCTTTCGGTAGAGCTCATCCACGCTAAAATCCGGCCTTTTTTTACCTTATCCCCTTCTTCCACTAAAATACTGTCAACACGTCCGTCTACCGTAGGTTTCATTTCCACCCTGTTTTTAGGCAGAACGGTTCCGGTCGTTGAAATAATAATTTCTATTTTTCCCATTTCCGGGGAAACGATCTTAATTTCGCTCTTCTTGGCCGTATCCTTGTTCCGGAAAATAAAATACGCTGAAACGGTCCCGCCGATCATAAGACCTATCACCGCTAATATTATTGCTTTTTTCATATTGCCTCCGAGTATTTTATTGACTAATTACTAGTGACTAATGACAATTTATTGACGGCGAAATAAATACTTCGCCTTCATTAATCTATTTTTAAATATTGCGGCGGATTTTTTGCCGTTTTCATTAAATAGTCACTAGTCATTAGTAAATAGTACTTAAATTTTATTTACTTTCCAACGTTTCCCCTTTTGCGTTCAGCCAGGAGTTCTCCGCGCTTAGAGAGTTTATTTGCGCGTCCAAAAGAGATTTTTTGGAATTTACGAGATCATCTTCTATAATAATCCAGTTATCAAAAGCAATTAATCCGTTGGAATACTGTATTTCCGCTATTTTGGCTCTTTCCGTGGTTGCTTCAAGAAATTTTTTCCTTACGCCTGCCTGGTCAGATGCGTTCTGAAAATTTATCCACGAGTTAAAAAGCGCAGCCTCAAGATCAAAAGAAGAAGCAATTAAATCAAAATCCGCCTGTAAAATTAAAGACGCTGCCTTTTCCACCTGCGCTGTCCGTCTTCCTCCGTCAAAGAGATCCAGAGAAACACTTATTCCTGCAGATAAATCCGGGATATCCCATGCAAAGTTAGAAGCATTTTTCCCCGCGCCGGCACTCAGGGAAACCTGGGGAAAAAATGACGTCCGGGCGGATTTAAGATTGTAATCCGCTATAAATTTTTGAGAAAGGCTTTGCTTATAGGAAGGACAATTTTCTACAAGTTTCTTTAAATCCGGTTTTTCTTTTTGATCATATTTTAAATCAATCTCCGAAACTGCTTTAATTGTTGCTTCATTTTTCCTTCCCAAATGCCCTATTAGTTTTGTCGAAGCAAGATCCAGATTTCTCTTTGCCGCCGTTACCTCATAATCCGCCTGCAATAAGTTAGCTTCTGCCAGAAGTACGGAACCTTTGTGTTCTCTTCCTGCGTCATAACTTAATTTTACCATGTCGTAATTTTCTTTTCTTCTTTTCTTTATATCCCCGGTAATAATTACAAGCTGCCCGGTCTTAAAAAGATCCAAAAAAGCAGACCTTAAACTGTATCTGACGGAGGCTGAGACCGCTTCATAAGAAAACTTTGCCGCATTAATTCTTTCTTTAGCGGCGGCAACATCAAAAGAATATTTATTACCGTCATAAAGCAGATACCTGCCGGACAAACTATACCCGCTCGACATGCTGTAGGTTCCGCTTGTCAGAGGGAAAGAATTACTCTGGCTTATACTCCCGCTCACCTGCAAAACTCCCCCGCTTTGAATTACCAGCAGGTCTTTTTCGGCCTGGAATATTTTTTCTTTGGCGGATTTTAAATCAGGATTATTTTTAACCGCCTCCTTCACGCATTCCTCCCAGGTAAGAGTATCTTCAGCAAAAAAGAACCCCGAAAGAAACAATAAAATCATAAGTTTGTTTAACATGTTTTTTCCTTTTTACTCGCCGACAGCCATGCAATACAGGTCTATTTTACTGTCAATATCCCCGGAAATAATAACGCCGGCCGTATAATGTGGAAGCGTTTCCGAAATCACAGAATCCAGATTATTTTTCAGGCTCTCTTTCCGGTTCGCGGCAAAAAACACGCCGGAACCTGCAATCAACAACAGCGAAAATAAGGTTGCGGTGATTATTCTTTTTTTTTTGTAAATCCTTTTTTTGGCGGCAAAGACACCCCGGGCTATCTTTAATTCCCAAACAGGATCTTTTTTTCTTTGCTCTATAAGTTCATCAATATCAACCATCAGGCAGTCCCTCCGTTTTCCAGCATTCTCAACATCTTTTTTCTTCCCCGGTATATCCTGCTTTTTACTGTTCCCGAAGGGAGTAATAACTTTTCCGCTATTTCCTTTTCACTTAAACCTTCCGAATACAGCATCAAAATAGACCTGTACTTCAGCGGAAGAAGATTCACCTTTTTAAGCGTATCTTCGATTTCCAGAGTATTCAATTTCTCGTCAAGTTCCTTTTCTTTTTCTCTGAAGAATATACCAAAAAGATCTTTTTTTTGTTCTTCTCTCTTTAATTTTCCGTTCATTCTGAGCGCTTCATTTTTAGCTATCACATACAGCCAGGTGCTGAGCTTGGATTCTTCCCTGAATTTTTCTTTTACCAGACTGTCAAAAGCCTTAAAATAAGTCTCCTGAACTACATCGTCCAGCGCGTGAGCGTAATGTTCAAAGAGATGTTTCTTCACCGCGGAAAGCACCACAACCTTGGTCTCTCTGATAATTTTTGCAAAACTTTCTTCGGAGATTTGCATTTACCTGCCGGTTTCCTTTTTCATCTTGGGACCGCGCCTGGCTCCTATCTCTTTCAGAATATCGGAAAGTTTTATTCTCTGCTCCGGTGTTAATACTGCATGAAATTTCTTAAGCTCCATTATCATAAAACGCCGCATTTCTTCCATTCCCTCTATCTTGGCATCAAGAAGTTTATTTACCGCTTTCTCGTCAAATTTGTCGTTTTTTATCTGTTTTGAAAAAGCCTCTTCTATTTCACGGTCTTTTTTGCTTTCACTCTTTCTCAACTCCTTGTTTTTATTTAATATCTCTTCTTTTATTTCAACCGCTTTTTTCTTCTGTTCTTCTGTAAGGTTTAAGGAACTGCTGATCTTATCTATCATACCGCCTAACCGGTCTTCAAAGCCGTGCGGTTTCTTCTGAGAGCAGCCAAACACGGTCAAAACCACGCTTCCCGCAAGTAAGATCGAAATAAGAACTGTTTTCTTTTTCATAATTAAGCACCTCCGCTTTACACAGGTAAGACCCGTCAAGATCCCTATAAGTTCCCTTTTTTACGCAAGAAAATCGCCTTCGTCGATGACTTTTATCAATAATATCGAGCGATTTTCGCAGTCCTAGCTGTTCTGATTTGTGAAGCAAATCAAGCGGAGATAGGAAAGTTTATACTTTCCTATGCAGCAAGAAAATCGCCTTCGTCGATGACTTTTATCGCTAATATCAGGCGATTTTCGCAGTCCCAGCTGTTCTGATTTGTGAAGCAAATCAAGCGGAGATAGGAAAGTATTTTACTTGTGCCCTCAAGGGTATACTTTCCTATGCAGCAAAAAAGCCGCATCCCTGTTTATTATAGAGATGCGGCTTCTGTTAGTCTACTATTAAATTATTTTTTCTTGTTTTTCTTTTCGCATTCCTTTAGCTGCTCGCGCAGAGTCTGTAATTCTTTCTGCTTTGCGTCTCTTTCTGTCATTATTTTATAAAGCTCGGGATTCTCGGTTTTCATCTTTTCCATCTGTTCCGGCGACATCTTTGGTCTTTCTTTCCCGCCCTTCCGGCCTTCGCGTTTTTCTCCGTCTTTACCTTCCTTTTTCTCTTCTTTCTTTTCTTCCATTTCTTTCTTCTTTTCTTCTTTCTTGGCTATTACTTCTTCATATTTTTTCGGGTCTTTCTGCTTAAGCTCGTCCAGTTTTGCCTGTTTTTCGGCATCGCGTTTAGCTTTTTCTGCTTCATGCATAGGTTTAGCTTTTTCCATCAAAACATTTAACTCTTCCCTCTTTGATTTGATCTGGTCAACAATTCCCTGACATTCAGGGCAATCGGTCTTTATTTCCCGTGGACCCTTCCCTCCCGGGGCCTTGCTATCACCCTGTTTTGCTCCCTCTTCCGCAAGAAGCATTCCGGAAACAAACATACATACAGCAGCTCCCAACACCAACATCTTCGTTCTCTTCATATATCTTTCCTCCTTTAATACATATATTCTTTGTTATTTACTATACTATTAGACACAATTATATCTTAAAAGGTTACACAATTAATAATTAAATTATTTTAATGTTTCACCCCCTTTTTTTGCCTTTTGTTTTTATGCTTTTACGTTAGCAACCCAAGCAACGTTTACCCTTCGAAGCTTTAGCGTAGAAGGATGTTAACATAAAATATTCTAACTATCTTTCTTTTCCCTTTTCAAGCTTTTACTTTTATAGACTTTTACAGACCTTTACGAACTTTTATGGACGCCTTTGGCTTTTCCCGGTACCGGATCAATTCCCCCTTCATGGAACGGATGGCACTTCAATATTCTTTTAACAGCCAGCCAGCTTCCCTTCACCGCGCCAAATCTATTTAGCGCTTCGATTGCATATTCAGAACAGGAGGGTGTGAACCTGCAGGAAGGCGGCAGATACGGAGATACCCCTTTTTTATATATTTTTAATAAAAATATTAAAATAGCTTTCACAAGAGTCCGGTTTCAGTAAACATCTTTTTTATGATATTGCTGATCTCTTCTTTTGATTTCAAAAGCAATTTGTCTGAAGTGATTATTGCGGCAGTTTTTTGCTTTGGAAGTTTTCCCCTTAAACTTCTTACGGCTTCCCGGATAACTCTTCGAACTTTATTTCTTTTTGTTGCCGGCTTTACTTTGGCCGGAAGGACAGCGAACCTGAAACGGCCGCTGTCACTCCCGCCTATTATTAAGGAAATATCTTTTCCCCGTATTCTTTTTCCTGTTTCAAAAAGCTTTTTTACTTCATTTGAAGTTAAGGAATCAATCATTTACTTATTGATCAAGCTTTTTCTTCCCTTTGCTCTGCGTCGGGAAAGTGTTCTCTTTCCTCCCACTCTTCTCATTTTTTTTAAGAAGCCGTGCGTTCTCTTTCTTTTTCTCTTGTGCGGTTGAAATGTTCTTTTAACCATATTCTTGTCTCCCTCCTGATAAAGCGATTCCACCGATTGCAAATCTTTTGGATTCCACTGATATAACTCATGGTTCTATTATTAAGTTTACTAAATATATCACAGGACACAGGGATTGTCAAACGGTAATAAGAAAATGACTAAGGACTAATGACTACTGACTATTTAAAGTTGGCCTGCAAAAATACTATGCAGGCCTTCATAATGTATTTATTAAATATTCGCAGCGGTTTTTAGCTGCGTTCCTAAAATAGTCACTAGTCATTAGTAATTTATTTTTTCGGAAATTATTTCTCTTGACATTTTCCCCTAACTGTTATAAGATTACTTCGCTCGGTAGTTTAGCAAAATCAATTATCGGCAGACATAGTTTCACGAGAAAAACACCCTGACAGGCTTATAGCCTGTCTTTGTATTTAAAGGGAAAGCCAACACAACAGGTTGTGGATAACTTCAATAAAAAACACTACAATTTGTGCCTGTGGATAACTTTATAAATGCTTTGATAATAAAGGTTATTTGCGATATTCACAGTGTGGATAAAGTTGTGGATAAGTATCGTAAAAATAGGCAATAATTGCGCTTTATTGCAAAATGCATTTAGAAATAAGGAGATTTGCAAATATGTCAGATGTTTCAATATGGAACAAGGCATTAGAAACAATACAATCACGTGTTAGTAAACAGTCTTATGACACCTGGTTTAATGTTGCTAAGGCTATTTCCTACGATGAAGCTGCATCTACACTGACACTTGAAGTTCCAAATAATTTCAACAAAGAATGGCTGGAAAAAAACTACAAAGAACTGCTCTTGGAAGCTCTCCGGTCTGTCGAAAATAAAGATATCTTCATTAATTATTCAATTTCAACGGCAAAACAAGAACCGGTTGTGATTGAAACTGCGAATGTTTCTCCGAGAGAGGAGAAGAAATTTTCCACCGGTACAATTATCGGACTATCTTTAGACCAAAAATATATTTTCGAAAATTTTATTGTTGGAGACAGTAACAGATTTGCTCACGGCGCCTGCGTAGCAGTATCAGAAGCTCCGGCAAAATCCTACAATCCCGTTTTTATTTATGGAGGGGTGGGGCTGGGGAAAACTCACCTGCTGCACGCAATTGGTAATGCAATCAGAAAAGGCGATCCTTCTTTAAAAATAGCGTATCTTACTTCCGAACAGTTTTTAAATGAAATGGTTTCGGCAATAGCTTCCGGAAAGATTAATGACTTCAGGAACAAATACCGGTATGTGGATCTGCTTATGATCGATGATATTCAATTCCTCCAGGGAAAAGAAGGGATGCAGGAGGAGTTTTTCCACACCTTTAACGTGCTTTATTCCGCCAACAGGCAGATTGTCGCCACTTCGGATTCCAAACCGCAGGAATTAAAAATTGAAGAGCGTTTAAAATCACGTTTTGAAATGGGTCTTATCGCAGATATCGGCGCGCCGAGTCTTGAACTCCGCGTTGCTATCTTAAAGAGGAAGGCGGAGAGTGAAAAGATCTTTCTTTCTGATGAGATCTGCCTGTATATTGCCAACATGGAATCAAATGACATAAGAAAACTCGGCGGTTATCTTACAAAGGTGATTGCTTACTCATCTATAACAAAAGCAAAAATTTCTCTTGACCTGGTCAAAGAATGCCTCAAAGATGTAGTTCCTGCCGCACAGGAAAAAAAGATCACTATTGAAGACATTAAAGACGCCGTTGTTAAATACTACAAGTTAAGGCCTTCGGATATGGTTACCAAAAAAAGGACCCAGCCGGCCGCCTTTGCCAGACAGGTTGCAATGTATCTGACTAGAGAGCTTACGGATATGTCTTTACCTGAGATCGGCCAGAACTTCGGAGGAAGGGATCATTCCACGGTAATTCACGCCTATGAAACCATCAGCGCAAAAATTCAAACAGACCTTATTCTGATCCAGGAGTTGAAAGAGATACAAGAGCTTACGAAATCGTAAGCTCAATCCGCCCTAATGATTGGCGGACGAAACAAAAATGATAAAAATAAAATTCTAACAAAAATATATAATTTATTGCGCTTTATTATTTTTCTTCTTTTTTCGAATTTGTTTCGTATTTCGAGTTTAGGGCTTCGAATTTTATTTACTAACTTTTGTTAGTAAATATGGTTAGTAAGTTATCCACACGAGAATATTCAAAAGTTATCCACACAACTAACACTCGTTAACAATTTCGCCAACATTATTACCAACATGCTAAGTGCTTTAACTGTATTAATTTCCAGAACTATTCACATATCCACAGCCTCTACTACTACTACTACTATCTTTATAAGTAATTATTTATATATATAGTAACATTACTTTTGTGAATAGAAGTTATCTGGTATATGATAAGGTATGCTTAAATATGAGGCTCTTCAGGCTTTAGCATGGGTAAAGTTCAAGCCCTCCACAGTGAAAGTAAATTGCCGTCTTAAAATGCTCTTGATT
>MFGV01000055.1 GCA_001778375.1 Candidatus Firestonebacteria bacterium RIFOXYD2_FULL_39_29 | reverse complement strand
TTAGAGGTAAAAGTTCAGATTTTTCAAGAAAGGAGGTTTTGTAACCAAGGATGCTCGCTACTTCTCAAACACAACATTTGACATTAACTCTGGATGCAATCCAAAATGAGTCATCTCAGTTTTACGGCATTTTTGCATTAACATAATATCTACAGTTTCAATGTAAGTATATCAAATAGTAGCATTTTCGTCAATGCAGTATTCCCAATGAAAAGCAGGGTTATTTTTTGAAACAGCCGATCAGGACATAATCAGATGGGAAAAATTCATTTTGTATTCAAATTACATGTAAAAAATGATACAATTACAACACAATGAAAAATAGAATATATTTTCTCTCGTTAATACTTGCTTTTGTGTTTCTTTCCGTTTTAATTATTTCAAAACATGAGATATGGAGGGATGAGGGACGGGCCTGGTTAATTGCAGGATCCGCAGAATATTTACCGACACTATTTAAAGCTTTAAAATATGACGGGACCCCCGCTCTCTGGCATTTAATACTGAACCCCTTTGCAAAAGCCGGATTACCTATTATTACCATGAGCATTCTGCATTTTCTTATAATATTCTCGGCTATTCTCATTTTTTTAAGGTTATCCCCTTTTTCCCTGCTTCATAAAACTCTGTTTATTTTTGGATACTATATCCTTTATGAGTACAATACAATTGCAAGGAGTTACTCTTTAACTGTTTTATTTTTATTTATAACCGCCTCAATTTACAAATACAGATTTAAAAAACCTTATTTATATTTTATTACTATATCCCTGCTTGCAACTTCTAATTTACACAGCTTGTGTATTTCAATAGCTTTAGTTCTTTTTTATTTTTATGAGATAATAGCGGGGGAAACAGCTTCGAATCATTTCGAGAAGAATATTGACAATAAGATATTCACCTATAAACATTTTATGGCTGCTCTGATCTTCGGCAGTACTCTTCTTTTTTGCGTCTATCAGCTTCTTCCTCCCTCTGATCTTACAAGGACCTTAACAGGCTGGAAAGGAAGCAAGCTAAGTACGATCCCAAATGCTCTTATATCAGCTTTTTTCCCGGTTCAAATACCCCAACTCAATTTTTGGAACACAAAATTACTTTACTATCCGGATACGGGAAGATACTTTTGGGGATTTCCTCTCTTGTTAATGTCGTTATTGGTTTTCATCAGAAAACCTAGAGCTATGGCAATATATTCTTTGACTTCTTTATCACTTCTGGCATTATTCGCTCTTAAATATGGCGGAAGCACCAGACATCACGGATTAATATTTATACTTTTTATATTTTCATTATGGATAGCTGAGAATTATAAAGAATATTCTTTTTTTCCCGGAAAAAAAACAAATAATATATTTTCTGTCCGAACAATTAATATTATTTTTACTATTTTACTGATTTTTCAGGTATTAGCATCTCCTATTCCGGCTTACTTCGACAACAAATATGATTTTTCGGCAGGAAAAAAGGCTGCAAACTATCTGCAAAACAACAAATTCCTAAATGAAGATACTTTTGTATGTGTTTATGATTTTTTCAGCGCGGAAGCAATACTGCCTTACACTAAAACCGGATTTTATAGTATTGAAAACTCTAAATTTGAAAGATTTATAATTTTTAACACCGGTTGTGATAAGGCATTTGAAACTACCATTAAATATAAAACTGACATAATTGACAAAGCAACTGCCGGTAAAAACTATAAAAACATTATTTTAATTCTAAACTCGGAGAACAAAGATCAGAATTTTTTAAAAGCATATAAAATGACAGCGTATTTCGACAAAACAATTGTTAGAGATGAATCTTATTATATCTACTTAAAAAAGTAACTAACAAAAGAACAGTTTACAGTGTACCGTTTACTGTTTATTACAATAATAATTTCTAATTTTTCCACTGTAAACGGCTTTTACATCTCTTGTAATTTCATCTTGTATTGACAATCAGTGATTTTATTACTATAATATTAAAATGAAAAACAAATTATCAATGTTAATTCTCTTCATGATTTACGCCTCTTTCGTTTTATCAGAAACAGCTGCGAAAGGTACGGGTATTACGGAAATAGACAAATTCGATAAAACCATCAGGGAATTTGCAGACTCAATTGAAAAAGGTAAGTCAAAACAATCCGTTGATAATTTTATAAAGCTTATTAAGCTTGTCCCCAATAGAGAAGTTATCTCTAAGATCTCAGAACTCAGCGGATTAAAAAAATCCTATCCGTTAGCTTACAGCAAGTCCTATGATTGGACTCCTGCCTTTTCTCCCGACGGACGTTCTATTCTCTATCAGTCCTGGCAGAAAGGCAAAGCAATGGTTAATAATTCAATATTTGTAATGGACATTTACGGAAAAAACCAACGTGAACTATTGGACGGGACTTATAATAACGCTTCTCCTATCTTTTCTCCTGACAGCCATACTGTTCTTTTTTTAACCTGGAGGAAAGACACTAGCGGAGACGGCAAAATAAATTCTAAAGATAATCCGTCTTTTTTTACTGTAGATGCACATTCAAAAACGCAAAAAGAAATAATCCCGGCTGATTTTAAAAACTTTGAGCCGGTATTTTCTCCTGACGGAAGCCATATTATATATAATAGTTTCAGGGACGACACAAATAAAGATGGCAAGCTAGACAACAAAGACAACCGTTCTCTATTTTTAAAAGATCTAAAAAGCGGGGAAGAGCTCAGGATCTCACCGGAATTTGCCTCCAATAAACCTTGTTTTTCTCAGGATGGAAAAATAATTATCTTTCAGTCCGTGAAAAGAGATACAAACGGGGATGACACTATTAACTTTTATGACAACAAGGCGCTTTATTCTTATTCGATGGAAACTAAAGAGCTCAAGGAGCTTACAAATGATGAAACAGACAATACAGCCGGGGGATTTTCCAAAACAGGGAAGTTCGCTTATAATTCCGCCAAGAACAATAAAAGAGCAATATATGTCTGCGATATCTCCGGCGCGCGGAAAGTTAAAATAGTTGGCGATGAGTATGACAATGAATTTTGCTCCTTTTCTCCTGATTCAAAGAGGATTGCATTTTATAGCTACAGAGTTGATACAAACGGCGACAAACAAAGAAACACTATGGATAACAGATCCATTTATCTTACGGATACACATGGAGTTGAGGACGAAATACTAATTGCAGGTCCCAGGTTTGACAATGATTTTATATCTTTTTATCCTGACGTTAAAAAAGTTATTTTCCAAAGCCTGAGAACCGATACTAACGGAGACGGATTGATTAATATACTGGATGAAGGAGCTATTTACATTGTAGATATAATCTCCTCTCCTGAATTAAAAATAACCACAGCTTTAAAACGTGACGACAGTGCGACCAGAATTATTAATATTACAACAGATCCTCTTTTTAAGGGTATTTCAAAGGAACAACAAGTCGATATTCCCAGCCGCTGGAAAACTGATTTTGTTAAAGGCGGTGAATATCATTTTAAAGCTATGGCTGAATTTAAGAACGCTGCCGAATTCAAGAAAGAAGATTACGATGTAACTATCACCAGACAATATAAACTATTCAATATTATCCATGAATACAAAGAAGGTTTTTTAAAGAAAAACTTTGAAGAATCCAACCAAAATACTTTTCTAGCTTTGAGCCGTGAGCTTTCTAAAACCTCCACAAAAAAACTTGTGATACAATACAAGCTTTCTGTTCCCGGAGAAATAATTGACAGAAATTCGGATCAAATCAAAGGTCGGACTATAACCTGGACCATTCCTTTGGAAAGTATAATGCAGACAAACAAAGACTATGTAATGTATGTAAAATATAAGACCATAAACTATTGGTTAGCGGCTGCTCTTCTGGCAATATTATTAGGTGTTGTTTCGTACTTCTTTGTCAGGGGAATAGGAAGAAGAAACGAAAAGCTTGCCAGGCAGAACGTAATGGCTAAAGAACTTACTGAAGCAAAAATATTTCTGGGAAATGCGTATAAAAACAGAGGCCTCTTTGAGGAAGCCATAAAAGAGTTCAAACAAGCCGCGGAAACATCTCCAACTCAATCAGAATGTTATTACAATCTTGCAGTATGCTACGGTGCACTTGGTAAAAACCGTGAGGCCGAAATTGCTCTTAAAAAAGCCCTCCTGGTAAATCCTGAACTAATCGAAAGAGCTAAGAAGGAAGAACACTTAAAGCAGGCAATAAAGCAAGGAAAGCAATAACAGCAAGAACAGAAATTAAAGTAAGGGAAGCATAAAGCAAAGACAGCTCAACATACCACTGCAAATTAATACAAACCTTTTCCGTTTTCCTTACTATACTTCTTTTCCTGTACTTGTTTTCTTACTTTGTTCCTTTTTCTCACTGTTCTTGCTTGTTTTGCTTCCCTTGCTTACTTATTAATTCTGAATTTACTCAAACTTATCTGAAGAGAATCAATCGTGGTCTTAAGCTTGTTTATTAAATCTATCGTTAATTTCTTTTCATGTTTGTAGTCTGCGCATTCTTTCAGCAATTGATTAGCAACTTCCAAAAGTTTATTTGCCTCTCTCCGTTGTTCAAATACTATCGCTGCAACACTCTTTTTAGCTTCATGCAAGGATATTACAAGGTCTGTAAGTTCCTGAGCACTCTTTTCATCAGTTTCAAGAGTAAAATCACCTCTTTTAATAGCTTCAATTTCTTTTTTAAGCTTTGCTAAAGGTGCTGCAATCCTACCGAACAAAAGAAGACTAACGGCAGCTACCGCAATAAAAAGCACAGGAATCAACATGAGGAGAGTACTGTTAACCTCGGAAAAAACAACGCTTTTTGTCAGACTGCTCTCAGAAACATCAGGCAACCTGTATACCATTTCGCTTACAATCGAATAATACATTCCCCCGCCGATAACAATAGTCGTGAACAATACAACAAGCAGAACCATTATAAGATATTTAACTTGAAACTTTCTTTCCGGAGTCATATTTATTCCCCTCCCTCTTTTTTGGATTCTTTTTTCTTCCCTTCTTCGCCTTTCATATGCCCGCCTGCTTTAATTACTTTTTCGCTTCCCATATTTTTAAAGAAAAATACTATCCGCCTGTTCTTTTTTTTATTTTCCACTGTATCATTTGGAGCCACCGGCTTAAACTCACCATACCCTATAGCTGCGAGCTTGCCCGGAGGAAATTGTTTTTCATTTATTAAGTATTTTACAACATTTGTGGCACGCGCAGTAGATAACTCCCAATTTGATGAATATTGAGGAGTATTTATCGGATCAGCATCCGTATGACCCTCCACTACCAGCTCGTTTGGAAGTTTTATTATCTCAGGTATTATTTTATCAATCATTTGCTTTGCTTCCGGAGTAAGCTCGGCTTTTCCTATTTCAAAAAAATTAAAATTACCCTTTTCTTCCAAGGAAATCTTTAAACCTTCTTTTGTCGTTTTAACATCACCGCTAACTTCGCCTTTGTCCATTTCTTTCTGAACTTCACTTGCAGCTTTATTTGCAGCCGGTTGAAGTGCTGCTTGCAAAGCATAAAGAATGATAAAAAAACAACACAACTCTGTCATTAAATCGGCATAATTAATAAGCCAGGGTGGAGCCGGATGACCTATCTGAGCTACTCTTGGGTCACTCGAATCAATCATGTCCCTTGATTTCAAAGGCATTTTTTATTTTCCCCCGGCAGGCCCTGCTGCTTTTCCGACACTCCCTGAATCTTTCTTAACCATTTTTCTTGCTGAAGGATCAAGATATGCAACAAGATTTGCTTCGACTACGCTCGGGCTTGTACCGGCTTGAATAAGCAAAATGCCTCTGACAATAATCTCTTTTACCAGCAATTCTTCTTCTGATCTCCTTTTAAGCTTTCCTGCAATAGGAAGAAAAATAATATACCCCGCACCTAAACCGTAAAAAGCCGCTGCCAGAGCCAGTGCCATTCTTCTTGGAACTTCCGAAGCATCTGATATATTTCTTAACATGAGAATCATTCCAAGTACGGTACCGATAATTCCAAGCGCGGGAGAGTATGTTCCCAAAGCATTAAATATTTCCTGTCCCACTTTATGTCTTTCTTTGATAAACCCCATTTCTGTTTCCATCATGGTACGAATAAATTCCTGATCGGCCCCGTCAATGAGCAGCTGCATACCTCTCTTGAGAAAATCATTTTCTATTTTTTTTACATCTTCCTCAAGAGAAAGAAAGCCTTTTTGTCTTGCTTTAACTGCAAGATTCACAAATATAGAAACAATCTGAGATGTATCTTCTTCTTTATTTGAAAAAGCTTTTCCTAATACTTTAAAAACACCCAGTACTTGTTTTAAAGGATAATTTACAAGGATGGCGCTAAGAGTGCCTCCAATAACGACCATGAAAGCTTCTGCAGAAATAAAAGCCGCAAATCCGGCAACACCTTCTCCCATTAACACAGACCCGGCCACAAGAATTAGGGCAGCAACTAAACCTACTATTGTTGATATATCCATTAATACCTCCGTATGAGCTATTAAAATTATACAGCAAAAGGATTAGAAAAACAAGTATGTAGAAAGGTTGCACATTCAGCGTTAACACGTTACTAACGTTCTTCTTCAAGGAGTTTTTATTAAATTACACTACAATAATGTAAACCGTGAGAAACGTTTCAACGTGGAACTTTCTAACGGTGCTTTAATCTCTTAACCCTGTCCATAAAGGCTTTTATTTTTGATTCGTAGCCCATACCGGTGGGCTCATAGTATTTTCTGCTTTCTGTTAAGAACTCCTGACCTGAAACTCCGCCTTCATAGTCATGAGAATATTTATAGTCAACACCATGTCCTAATTCTTTCGCACCCTTATAACCAGTGCCTTTTAGATACACCGGAACTTCAAGCGTTTTATTGTTTTTAACATCCTCAAGTGCTTTATCAATTGCAATATAAGACGCGTTGCTCTTTGGAGCGGTTGCAACATAAACCACGGCCTGAGCCAGAGGAATTCTGGCTTCCGGCATACCGATGAACTCTGATACCTGCAGGGCTGTATTTGCAATAACAATTGCCATGGGTTCGGCATTCCCTACATCTTCCGAAGCGCAGATAACTATCCTCCGGGCTATAAAACGGGGATCTTCTCCTGCATAGATCATCTTTGCAAGATAATAAAGCGCCGCATCAGGGTCTGAACCACGCATGGACTTTATGAAAGCGGAAATCGTATTATAGTGTTCGTCATCGCTCTTGTCGTAAACTATCTTTTTCTTTTGTATTGATTCCTGTGCTATCGCTAAATCAAATATTATAATTCCGTTTTCATCTGGATTAGAAGTAAGAACTCCTATTTCCAGAGCGTTCAAAGCCATACGAGCATCACCATCAGACTTTTCCGCTATGTGTCCCAGCGCGTCCTCACTGAGTTCAACCTTAAAATTACCAAGCCCTTTCTCTTTATCCTTAAGCCCGTTTTTCATAATGGTTTTAACAGCTTCATTCGAGAGAGCTTTTAATTCAACAATAAGCGACCTGGATATAAGCGCAGGATTTACATAAAAATACGGATTTTGTGTTGTTGCTCCTATCAGAACAACATTGCCGTTTTCCACATCCGGCAGAAGCGCATCCTGCTGTGTTTTATTAAACCTGTGAATTTCGTCTATGAAAAGTATCGTTTTCTTCCCGACAGTAAAAAGCCGTTCTTTTGCGATAGCTATGACTTTTCTAAGATCTTCAACACCCGAAAGAACCGCGTTTACCTCAACAAAAGCAGCTTTTGTTTTTCTCGCAACAATATTTGCTATGGTGTTTTTTCCGGTGCCGGGAGGGCCAAATATTACAAGGGAGGATATTTTATCCGCTTCAATTGCTCTTCTTAAAAGCTTGCCTTCACCCATAACGTGTTCCTGTCCGACAAATTCATCAAGAGAACCCGGGCGCATCCGTTTTGCGAGGGGCGCGTTCCTGTCGATTTGTTCCGATATGTCGTTAAAAAAATCAGCCATAACACCTTTGAAAAAGGTTACACGTTGCACGTTTCAAGGTTGCTAACGTTAAAAAAAGAATGACTAAGTACAAATGACTATTTTAGGAGTTATATACTTTTATAAATAATGGCGGTGCCGTTTCCCGCCTACATTAAATTGTCATTTGTCATTCGTAATTTGTAATTGTCTTTTAAAAATAAATCCCCACACTACCGTGAAACCTGGTTTTTGAACCGTTTCTGTCAAGTGGGTGCCCTGTCTTACATTTAGGCTCCCCTTTCGGGTATGCGCACCGTGCAAGAACGCGGACTCCCGACAAAAAGGTATTGGATCAAAAATTTTCAGGCCTGCGCGAATAGAGCAGGGATTTAAAAATACTATTAACTAGAAATAGTAGATAACGCCCAGATTGTTCGTCGTTACCACACAGTGCGAGAACACAAATGCAGGAGTTACCGTAAACAGAAGTCCGGTACCCGCAGAAAGAGAAAGATTCTTTGTTACAAAATATTCGATATTAAGCATCAGAGGAATAGAGAAATTTACCACTCCGCCGAAATCAAGTCCTACGGCCGGTCTAAACTGAAGCACTACCGGGTATTTATTTGCCATAACCATATCCACTCCAAGCTGAATACCAAATACCTGGGTATTTGCGGTATTAACACCGATTGAAGCATCAAGACCAAAACCGTCAGATAACCACATCTTTATACCCAGCGGAGTACCGGAGTTCATATAACCAACACCAATTTTTCCTTTTAAACTTGCTTCCTGTGCCGAAGCAACAGAAGAAAAACCAATTACAACCGCAAGAACTGTAACTACTAAACCTAACTTTTTCATTTAATTTCTCCTTGTTAAATTATTGAACTATCAATGTTCCGTACGCATACCCTTTCGTAGAATCAGAAGAATCTGATATTGTAGCTACAACTGAGTAAGTACCTGCAATCAAAGTCTTTGAGGGTACATTCTCTGTTCCTCCGGTCGGAGTTACTCCGAATCTAATCGATGTCGGAAGAGACGGAACCAATACATTCATGTAATGTTCTGTTGTCGCATCATTTACCATAAAAAACAAGTTGCTTCCTGATATCCCGCTATAATTGATTGAGAAAGTCGGAATAGTTGAAGAACTGATGTTTATTACTTGTATATCAGCTATTGCAGCAACCAGTGTAGTATGGAAAGTAAGATTCAACGTAGAACCGGTGTTTGTAGCTGAACCGTTACCACTTGCACTTGCAGAAGACCCTCCGCCGGTAATACCGGAACTAACCCCCGTAAAAACATTCACATTCGCAACACTGGTATCACCTAACTGGGTAGACACAGTGCTGGTTTGCTGAGTATTTACTGAAGTCGATCCACCGCTATTACTTGTTACACAAATAGTCGATGACGAGGAAGATGATGAAGCCGCGTTTGCGCCTATCGACATTGAAGACATAGAGGGACCGACAGGACTTTTGCTGCAAGCTGATAAAATAAAGCTCGCCGCAAAAAGTGCACACATTTTTAATGTTGTTTTTTTCATGTTTTCACCTCCTTTTCCATTTAGATTTTGTTTATTATCTTACCGTAAAGTTACCGCCACCGCCAAGACTATTATTATCTGTATCATTATCATAAACTATGATTGAAACATAATAATTCCCGGGTGTCAATGTTACCGCCGGCGTAACTACCGTTCCTGAAGAAGTAGAACCATAAATGACAGAACCGCTGCTTCGTGACAGATTTTTAATTTCCCAGAATGTCCCAATGGGGTCCAATTTGGCTACAATTATGCGTACTTTCTGATAAGCCGGATTAACAACTGATGCATCCCAGGCAATACGGGGCGAGCCGGAAACATAGAACCAGGTATGGTCTGCGGCTTCAGGGTCATAAAGAGTGTAGGTAATTGTTTCAGAAGCCGACTCACTGACGGTGCTTGAACTTCCTGAATTTCCGATACCGGTCATTGAAGAACTCACACCGGTAGAAGAGTTCACACTTGTAACACCGGTATCTCCTGTTTGAGTAGAAACAGTATTCGTCTGTTGAGTATTTACAGAAGTTGATGCACCGCTATTACTTGTCACACAAATAGTCGATGCTGACGAGGAAGTCGAGGAAGCGCTTATCGACATTGACGGCATTGAAGGACCTATCGGACTTTTACTGCAAGCAGTGAAGACAATTACCGTCAAAATTATAACGCTAAGAACCACTGTAAACTTTTTCATCTTCCTCCATTCTAAAATACTTCAAGTTCTCTTATCCCATTAAAGACTTCTTCTTCAGTTATTTTTGCCAAGCAATCATATTTTACTTTGTTTTTTTTACAAGTTCTATCATAACATGGACCGCATTCCAGCTGTTTATATATTACTTTTGTTCTGACACCTGACGGTTTTGTCCACGCAGGATTTGTAGAGCCAAATATTGCTAACACCGGCAATCCTAAAGCAGCGGCTATATGCATAGGACCTGTGTCATTCGTTATAAAAAGACCGCATTTTTTCATTAATCCTGCGCTTGTCAAAATATCATCAACGGGACACGAAGTAATCTTATCACTATATATAGCGTTTTTCAATAGAAAATTTACTATATCTAGTTCTTTTGGTCCTCCAAAGATAAGAATATGCGAGTTATTTTCTTTCATAAGTCTATTAATTACTTTAAGATAGCGTTCTTTTGGCCAAACTTTGGCAGGTCCGTAGGTTGCTCCCGGACAAATACCGGTAAGAAAACTCATATTTTCAAAACCTTTTGTTTTGAGGGTTTCATGAGCTTTAATGAGATTCTCTTCAGGAATAAAAAACTCCGGTATTATTTCTGCTTTTTTTATTCCTGCAGTTTCTAGAATTTGAAAATATTCCTCCACCAGATGCTGCAACCTTGGCTTAACATGAAGAAGAACCTTTTTGGAGAGAAACAGACCTCTATGCTCTGTAGGATAGCCGACACGTTCTTTTACTCCCCACCACCAGAACTTGAAAGCGGATGAAAACGAGTTTGTTAAAATAATCCCTAATTCAAAATTTTCTTTAATAATCAGTTTATCGTCTGTACTTTCAATATAGATCTTATTGACATAGGGAAGGCCTTTTAATAATTCCGCCGATCCTTTTCTTAGAACCAGACCAATAAAAGCTTCCGGATAGTTTTGCCTGACGGTTTTAATAACCGGTATTGAAATTACAGAGTCTCCAATCCAGTTTGGACCTTTTATCAGTATTTTTTTCACTTTCTTCCCGTCAATTCCCATAATTTTGCGTATTTAACAAAGTTGTAACAGGAACTTAAAACACAGATACAAAATCCGGCAAAACCATCAAGCAAACCAAATCGTAATAAATACATTTTAAAGAAAGTTGCAATTGGATTAATTAAAATCTTTGCTTTAGAGAATTTTCTGCCGTCTCTCATGTATTGCTGAGCAGCAAGCGAAGTATATTTATTAAATTGTTCAAAGTATCCGCCGATACTTCTGTAAGGAAAATGCAGGAGCTCTTGTTCTAAAGTGCTTTTGCGTCCCTTAAGAATAACACTTTCATGCACAAGCTTATTTTCATCAAATCTCCCTGCACTTTTCTTGAAAAATCTTAATTGTTTATCCGGATACCAGCCGCAATGCCTGATAAATTTCCCCATGAAGTAGGGCTTTCTTTTCATGTAAAACCCGTCATACTTCGTACTTTCAAGATATCTTATTTTCTGTTTTAATTCTTCACTTAAAACTTCATCCGCATCAATACTTAAAATCCATTCATTCCTTGCACGGGAAATGCCGTAGTTTTTCTGTTTTGAAAACCCCTCCCATTTCCTTTTTATTATATTTGAGGTATATGATAATGCTATTTTACATGTATCGTCCCTGCTAAAGGAATCGATAACTATTATTTCATCAGCAAAAGCAATAGATTCCAAACATCGCCTGATATTTGCTTCTTCATTATGCGTTATTATTACAACAGAAATCTTCATAGTTATATCTTAGCAAATATTTACGGGTTTTTCTATAATTTAAAAGCAAAACGACAATATTCCGATTAAGACAAAGGAAAACCATCATGTAATTCACTTTTATTGTGAAATCTATCCAAAATATCTTTTTATATCAAACTAAATAAGCCTACAGGGTATAAATTGTTATTGCTTTCTGTTTAAATTAATAATATAATTTTATCAGATATGTTTTAAGGGGGACTTAGATGAAAAAGGTTTTTATGCTGGTTTTGCTTGCAGCTCAAATATGGGCAAGTGACAAAATTTCAATGGCTGTATATGATTTTGACGCCTCCGGAATGCAACAGGAGGATGCCTCTTCCGTTGCAGATTTCGTCCAGGAAGGTCTCATGCAGACAGGAAGATTCAATCTTATAGAAAGAAAAGACGTTCAGCGTATTCTCAAGGAACAAATGTTCCAAAAGACCGGATGTACTTCAACAGAGTGCGCGGTTGAAGTAGGAAAAATGCTCAATGTCGGCAATATAATCAAAGGTAAAGTTTCCAAGATGGGGACAAGGATAATTATATCCATAAGTCTTGTAGATGTTGAATCAGGAAAAATAGTTCTTACCGACAGCGTAGAATGCGGTTCCATTGAACTTTTAAATACCGGCTCAAAAAAGCTTGCGGAACACTTCAGTAAAGGTGTCGCTGTTAAAGGAAAAGTTCTAAAAACCATGGAAAATGATGTTATAATAAATCTTGGGATGGATGACGGTATTAAAAACGGAGATATGCTTAACGTAGAAAGACTTGGAGAAGCAGTAAAAGATGACAATGGGAAGATTGCCTTCCAGGAAAAAACAAAAGTTGGCGTAATCTCAGTAAAAGATGCATCCACCTCCGGTTCAAAAGCTCAGATCCTTGAGGGTAACAAAATCATTCAAATCGGAGACATCGTTGAGCTAAAAATAGAAAAGCTGAGACCTCTTGATGCGATATTAAGCTCAAACGATTATAGTTCCTATTCTCAATACTCAAATGAGTCAGAACCTAAAACAATACTTAGTTCAAGAAAATTCAAAACAGCAAATCCTGATATAAGTTCCAACGAAGAAGCCCCCGGTGGTTTTTTTGGAACTTATGAGTTTTCAGGGAACTACTCTTTTTCAAGAGAAAATACATCAGGAACGACAGTAATCTCATTAACTCCGCTGGGAACATTTAATAATCACTTTTCGGTAGGTTTCGAATTCGGAACTTCTGTTTCTGAATTTCTTTCAATCGGAAATATACTAAGTTTCCTTGTCCCTCCGGAGTTTAAATATTTATCGGATGTTATTGATGAGGACAGAGCCTTATTCCTTTTTGTTGACGGGATATATCTCAGATTTTATCCTTTTGTAGGCTTGATTAATCCTTCTTTCTCTCAATATAAAAAAGCGTCGCAGCAGAGAGGGACGTTTCAGCCATATTTAAGCCTTGATGGAAATCTTTTTCTGGGGGTTTTCAACCCTGATGTTAACTCCAATTTTGCCATACAGGTTTCTTCTGTGTTTTTATTCGGCTTCGGAATGGATCTTAAGGCAGGCTTAGAGTTAGGAAATATATTTTATGTTGAGTTTGTATGGCGCTTGCTTTCGAGTGCTAACGGCTCAACCACTATTTACGACTCAAACGATGTTGAGATGGGAACTCAATCTTATTCATTTGATCTGAACACAATGGGATTAGGAGTAGGTTTCAGGTTCTAGACAGAGAAGGAAATAAAAAGCCTGCAGATATTTTCGCGGGGCTTTATTGTGCAGGCGGTTTTGAAAACAACTGGTGTAAACACTTGGATGCCTGCCCTTAAGGTGGAGTCTCACTTTTACTGATTCTATTATATGTTTTTTTCCATCTTTCTGGAATAAAACCACAATCTGATTTTATCCCTTAAAGAAACATCCAAAAACTTTATTGCGTAATAATAAGTAAAACTTTCTTTTCCTGTACGGACTATTCTGCCTTTAATATTTTCAAAATACTGACCGTTATTAAGAATGAATTTAACAAGAATATCATCTTCGTCACCAAAATGTTTATTTGATTCTACGCGTATTCCGCCATAACTTACATCCGTGATATAACCACCAGATAAATATTTTCCGCTAAAATAATTATAAATATCAACCTTAACAATTGTGTTTACTCTGGAGTTTCTTCTTTTTTCAAACACGGAGTCTCTCATATTTTCAGGATTTTGGTCTATTTTTATGGTGCCGAGAGACAGACTTGAACTGTCGACGCCAGAATTTTCAGTCCTGCGCTCTACCAGCTGAGCTATCTCGGCACACACATTTTACGCTAAACTAAAGTGAATGCCATTATCCATTAAATTATTATTAAATATCATAACACAATCTGCTTGCCTTTTTCCACTGAATTTATTTCAAGAAGGGTTATCCTTAACGATTCTTTTGCATCATAAGGAGTAACAACCGAAGGTGTTTTTCCCTCTTCAATACAATTCAAGAAGTACTGAATTTCTCGTAAATATCCGTCACCTTCAGGTATCTTCGGGTTTACCGGTTCTTTTCCATCCTCATAAATAGTTAACCTGCAGTTCATACTGTTAAATTCCACAGCACCTTTTTCAAAAAGAGCCCAGAAAGCCATTCTAAACGGGTATTTTGATCCGTAAGCCCACCCGCCTTCAGCAAATATTTTAGGTCCTTTCCCATAATTATACTCTGTCATTATATGATCTACGCCTTTCGTAACTTTACCTTTTACGCCAATTGATGAAATAGTTTTTGGCGTGCCGCATATATAAAGGATATAATCGGTATCATGTATATGAAGATCAACAGCAGCCGACAGGCTCTTCTTTTCATCAAGTATCCAATTATTCCACGTCCATGTGGGAGTCGGAGAATGTCTCTGAAAATTTGCTTCAAGAAGCTTGCCCATAGAATTTTTTGTTATTAGTTCTGTAAGCACAACATATTCCGGCCAGAATCGTATCACATGTGCAACCATGAATTTAACTTTAGCTTTTTTTGCAGTATTAATCATTTCATCAGCGTCTTTAAGGCTAAGTGTCATTGGCTTTTCACAAAGGATATGCTTTCCCGCTTTTGCAGCTTTTATTACTGCCTCTTTGTGAAGATACGTGGGAAGACAAACATCAATAATCTCAACTTCAGGATCATTCAACATTTCATCGAGATTGGCATATATCTTAACTTCTGAGGTATTAAAAGAAACAGGTCTAGCCGCTTCAACAGAAAGGTTGCCTCCTGAAGAAATTCCATTAATAAGATTATTTGCTCTATTTAAATCCCTGTCACAAACCGCAACAAGTTTTGCTCCTTTGATTTTACAATAGGCACTAAAGTGAACACCCCCTATAAAGCCGCATCCCACTATCCCAATTTTTGTCATAACTCTTCTCCTCGTTTTTACTTTACAAACCTTATAAACTTCATTTTCTTCCTAATATTGCATCCATAGCAATTGAAGTAACTTTCAGACGGACTTCAGGAAAGTACTTGTAGTAGGGTATCATCTCCGCAGTAACCGGGCCTGAATAACCTGTTTCTTTTAGAGCTTTAACAACTTCAGGCCAGTTAACATCCCCTGATAGAAGATCAACAAAGCCGGTCATGCCACCATTACCGGATTCTCTTCTAAAGTCTTTAAAATGCACTGCTTTAATTCGCGTGCCCAGTATTCTTATCCACTGCTCAGCATAACCAAAAGGTATAATGTTTCCCACGTCAAAGTAGACACCAAGGTATTTACTGTTAAAATGATCGACAAAGTTTTTCATTTCTATAACACTCATGGAAAGGAACCTGTTCCATACATTTTCAATACCTATCGCTACTTTTTTCTTTTCAGCATAAGGTACCAACTGCTCTAAAGCGGTAACACATCTTGAATAAACATCATCATAAGATATTATCTCGGCTGCCGGATTAAAAAAAACATCAACAGCTCCTGGTATTACAAGTATTTTATCAACTCCGAGTGCTTCGGCTGTATCAATATATTTTTTTGTCATTTCAACCGCTTTTTTCCGTTCCTCAGCTTTTGAAGAGGCAAAATTGTACCCCCAGTAAAAACCCGCACAAAGTGAACTTATTTTTATTTTCTCAACTTTTGCAGTTTTAAGTATATCTGAAATTTCTTGACCTGTTGTAGACGGGGACAAAGTTCCGGCATCTCCAAAAGAAAGCTCTATTCCTTCATATCCAAGAATCCGAGCCTCTTTAATTGCCTGGTTTACATTTTTCGTTCCTTCAAGCCCTCCTGGAAATGACCAAAAATTTATTGCTTTTATCATATTATCCTCCGCCTAGGCGTATTTCGCAAAGGATTTATGGTTATATATATACCTTTGCTCAACTCCCCTAGATATTTTTAATATGTCTTTAACTGCTTCTCTTGCTTCACTTACTGCTTTCCTTGCAGGTATTTGTCTATACTTTCAGAAACTAAAGCACCATCACCCACAGCTGTGGCCACCTGACGAAGATCTGAAACCCTGCAATCTCCTGCAACAAAAACACCCTCTACCGAGGTTTGAAGTGATCTTTCAGCCGTAATAATATGACCTTTCTCATCCATTTTTAATAAATTTTTGCAGAAAGCGGTGTTTGGCTTTTGTCCTACGGCAACAAATACACCTTCCACCCCTATTTTTGATTCTTTTTCCGTTTTGACATTTTTAACAACAATTGACTCAACCGTATCTTTACCTCGAATTTCGGTTACTATCGAATCAAGAACAGGTTTAATCTTTGTATTCTCGGAAATTCTTTTTTGAAGAAGTTTTGAACCGCGATATGCGTCACGTCTGTGTATTAAAAATACTTCAGAAGCAATACGGCTCAGATACAGCGCTTCTTGTAATGCTGAATTCCCCCCACCTACAACAGCTACCTTCCGGTTACGGAAAAAAGCTCCGTCACAAGTTGCGCAATAAGACACTCCTTTTCCTGTCAGCTCTTCCTCTCCGGGTATTCTTAATTTCTCATATCTTGAACCAGTTGATACAAGAACCGATCTCGCCTTGTATATTTTTTCGCTGCCTTTAACTGAAAAATCACCACCGCAGCCAGATATGTTTAAAACTTCTTCTGGAATTATGTTTGTTCCAAACTTTCTGGCTTGAGCTTCCATTTTTGAGGCAAGGTCATATCCTGCAATCCCCTCCGGAAACCCCGGATAATTCTCAAGATTATCTATTATTAAAGCCATTCCACCGGGAGATATTTTTTCCAATATTATGATTTTCAGACAGCTTCTTGCCAGATAAATACCGGCAGTAAGCCCGGCAGGACCAGCACCTATTATTAAAACATCATATACTTCAGACATTATTCCTTTCTCACAAACCGGATAACATATTTTTTATTGCCATTTCTTTTCTTAATTTATCAGACTCATCTTTTGCTGTTTTTAGATATTGCTCTAATAATTCTTTTTCTTTCTTAAACTTTTTTTCCAAGTCTTCCATTCTCGACTGATATTCTTTTCTTACTTTTTCTGTTTCCAGATCCTTCGCATTAATTTCTTTTTTTACCATGTTTTCATTCAGATATTTATTTTCTTTAACTGCTTTCAGCTCCGAATCTTTCAGCTTGAGGACATTCCGCAATTCCTCATTAAGTTTTTTTTCAATACTGACAGCTTTTTCTACAGCTCCTGAAACTATAGCTTTATCAAAACTTCCATCTTTTTGTTTTTTAATCTTCAAATCAACCACTTCTTTCTGCAAATTAGCAATTTTAAGATCTTTTTCATAAAGTAAATCTTTAAACTCATTGGCCTTATTTTTCAGTTGCCCTTCTAGATCCTTAACTATTGTCGCTTTTTCAATTTTCAACAGCATTATTTTTTTATTATTTTCTTCTTCTATCTCAGCTATTAACATCTTTCTATCAACTTTATTATCATCATTTCTGGCTTCAATTGTTTCCAGCTTTATTTTAAAATCTTCATTTTCGGCTCTGGTTTTTCTAAAATCAGATTCCGCACTTTCGAGCTCTTTTTCAAGATGTTTAATCTTTGCATATAATTTATCGCTTTCCTGTATAAAACCTGCGGACTGTCCTGCTTTTTCATCCAAAACAGATTTTAATTTATCTTCAGCGTATTTAAGATCATTTTCCTTTTTACTTCTTTCAGAAACAGCCTCAAGAAGTTCATTGTTTTTTGAAGAGATAACCCTGTCTTTTTCGGCAAGCATTGCATTTGAATACTCAAGCTGGTCTTTCAGTTTCGCCTCATATTTTCTCAGAATTTCTTCTTTTTCCTGCCAGAAAGACCTGTTCATTTCATCTATCTTTGCTTTATACAGGAGCTCTGAATCATCGCCGGCTTTATATGCTTTTTTTTGTATTTCAATCATCCTTAATTCATTTTCTTTTCTAAACTTATCCAGCTCGCTTTCTTTTAGCTTGAGCTGTTCTTCCAGCAGTTTAATCCTGCTGTCATTCTTACCTTTAAGCATCTCCATATCATTTACGGATTTATTAAGTTTTGCCTGTAACCCTTGAATTTCTTCATATAATTTTTTTACCGTCTTTTCATGCTCTAACTGCAGGTTAAAATACTTTTTCGAACTCTCATTTAGAGATCCCAATACATCTGCTTCTTTGCTTTTAATAATCTTTTCACTTTTAGACAAAGCATCTATAAGCGAATTTTCTTTTTCCTTTAGAGTACTTTCATATCTTTTTATCAACTCTTCGTGGTCTTTTACCATTCTCTGTATTTTGGTCTCATATCCTTTCCTGTATTCCTCGGATTTTTCGTTATATTTTCCCTCAAGATCTCTCTCTAATTCCAATTTTCTTATAGAGAGTTCCCTTCTGATATGATAATCTTTTTCCTTATCAAATTTTCTGACAATTTCCCTCGTTTCGTTGTCTTTGTTTCTTATTCCCGCCGAAAGTTCCGCTATTTTATTTTTCAACTCATGAAGCTGCTCTATATAGTTTTTTTCTTTATTCCCGAAATCAAGCATCAAACGGCTTTTTTCTGTCATAGCTTTTGCCATTTCAGCTTCCTGGTTCTTAATATTTTTTAAAGTTTCTTTCAAGTCTTTATAAGTATTAATATCAGAAACAACGGCTTTATTATCCTTCAGCTCTTCCATCATCTTCATTTGAAATTCATGTAGTTTTTGCAGTCGGGAATTCAGTTCCTGGTCTTTTTCGGCAAGCTCTTTCTTTACGGCAGCAAGTTGTTTTCTTTCATATTTAACATCCATTGCTGATTTTTCGTATTTCATCTTTTCTTTTTCTTCTAATGTCGGCTTTTTTACTATTTTTTTATGTTTTTGCATTTATGTTCCCCTGATTTTGACTGTTACTATTAACACTCCTCTATATCAGCCAACATCGATAAAAACCTGCGAATATGTTTTCAACACAACACACTAAGAAAATAGAAAACCGAGAATAGACCGAATCTATAATCTTCCTTGATCTATTTTCTATTGTCGATTTTCGATTCTCTGCCATAAACCATTCACTTTATTCAGGTTTTTGGCGGAGAGTCCGGGATTTGAACCCGGGGTACCGTTTCCAGTACAACCGCTTAGCAGGCGGTTGCCTTCAGCCACTCGGCCAACTCTCCATCATTTTTAATTTTCGAATTTCTAAAACTTCAACTGAAGTTATACTTTATCTTATTATTAAAGTAATCCTCTTCCCCTTCTTCTTGCACTTTTTCGAGTTTCGAATTTCTGATTTCGAGTTTCTAAAACTTCACTCGAAGTTTTAGTGTTATCTTATTATCAAATTTATTCCCGTTGCAATGTAAACTTTATAAAGCCCTTCTTTTCCTCCAAGATTTAGAGGCTCACATTCAATAACTTCAGCCTTTTTTCCTATCCGTTGATATGTGTCAGCCGAAATTAAAGCAACACCGATCCCGGAAGCTAAGGCAATACGGTTTGCTATTTCAACCGTGTCACCTAAAACCGTAAACTCCATCCGCTCTTTTGAACCTATAGTACCGACAATTGCGGGCCCCGAATGAAGACCAATACCTATACCATATGAAACTTTCAAAGGTGTTGGCAGCATAATACCGGAACTATTAAGGATAGAGTCGAATTTTTTTAAAATCTCAAACGAGGCTGCTAAGGCCCGGAGCTCATGTCCGTTTTCTTTTTCATCTCCCTCTTTAGCCTCAAAAACAGCCATAACCTCATCGCCGATAAATTTATTTACTATACCTTTATTTTTATGTATTATATTAACGACTTCCGTCAAGTAGATGTTTAAGAATTTCATAACATCTTCTACTCTAACCTTTTGATAAAACTCGGTAAAATTCTTAACATCGGTAAAAAGAATAGTTACATCTTTAATTTCACCTTTTGCGTCGTTGACTTGAAGCATTGACTGTCCTTTAAAATCAGTAAAGCGGGAAATTGTATTTTCATATTCTTTTTTCTGCCGTGTAAGATCTGTAATACGATCCGCCTGAATACCAATAAAATGCAATATTTTATTCCTTGCCGAAATTGTATCCTTAAGTTTTTCCAATTTATATTCTAAAGGAATTATTGATTTTTGCTGTAAATATTTTACAACATCATTAACTATAACTATAACATAATTTTTAATGGACCTTAGAGCAAGAAGATAGGAGAACAAACCGGCAATAATTACACCTGAAATCAGACTTATCAGAAAAGCAATCCAGACTATTGTATTCATTTGAATCACATTCCAGGTTTCAAAAGATTTTACTAATAAAAATATAGCAATCCCGACAAAAACGCCGTATATGATATATTCGCCGATCAAACCACCCTTATATTTATTATCTTTTTTGTCCATTTTCTACCGCCTGACAGAACTTCATTTAGTATAATTATCAATACTTACATATACCATTATATATAATGCTCTCTAAAAATGCAATCGAATTGAATGGCAATCAGCGATTCCGCAACAAGCAAATTAAGCCATAACTTTTGCACTGAAAAATCAAGGATTTTATTCTTTTGTGACCC
>MFGV01000054.1 GCA_001778375.1 Candidatus Firestonebacteria bacterium RIFOXYD2_FULL_39_29 | reverse complement strand
TATAATTATTAACACGGGTCACAAAAGAATAAAATCCTTGATTTTTCAGTGCAAAAGTTATGGCTTAATTTGCTTGTTGCGGAATCGCTGATTTTTCAAGTTTTTAATTGCTTTTTCTCTCTAAAGATAATATAATTACATTACAGTTTGTTTTTGTTTAATTCAGGCAGATAAATCATGAACTACAAACAAATGTGTTTGAAAAAACATGCAGGGATCTTTGTTTCTTTTTAAAATTCCCGCTTACGAGCGGTTAAAACTAGGGGGTTTAAAATGATAGAGATTAGGCTTCACGGAAGAGGCGGACAGGGTGTTGTAACAGCCGCTGAACTTCTGGCAACTGCTGCTTTTTCTGACGGCAAGTACACCATGGCGTTCCCGACTTTTGGTTCAGAAAGAATGGGCGCTCCAGTGGCTTCTTTCGTTAGGATAAGCGAGACTCCGATCAGAGTAAGATCGCAGATCTATGAACCGGATCACGTAATTGTACAGGATCCCACAATAATCGGTATCGTGGATGTATTTGCAGGGCTTAAAGACGGCGGTGTTGTTCTGGTCAATACGGCAAAGCCTGCATCAGAACTTAAGATCAAAGCAAAAGCTAATGTAGTCACTATAGATGCCACAAAACTGGCGATAGAAATACTGGGCCGGCCTATTCCGAATACAATAATGGTGGGTGCTTTCTGCGGGATCACCGGTATAGTTTCCATGTCAGGTATCGAAAAGGCCATCCGTCATAAGTTTGAAGGGAAAGGCGACATTGTTGAGAAAAATATAAAGGCGGCTGAACAAGCTTATAACATGTTAAAGAAGAAGTAAATGGTACCGGAAATATCGTAAATTTAAGTTATTCGAAAGGAGAGTATTATGGCGTCGATAAGAGCAAAAAATATCCTGATTGGTAAACCCGGAACCAGCCTTGCCAATAAGACCGGTGGTTGGAGGATCTTTTATCCGGTCGTGGATAAAACCAAATGCGTTGCCTGCGGGATGTGTGTAATGTCCTGTCCTGAAGGCTGTATGAATACTTCCAAAGAAACAAAAACACAGATAGATCTGGACTATTGTAAGGGTTGCGGTATATGCGCCAAGGTTTGTCCTAAGACCGCGATCAGCATGCTGAAGGAGGAGAAATAAATGAAAAAAGTTACGGAAGGTTTAAAAGCGATAGCGGAAACGGTCGCGCTTTGCAGGCCGGAAGTCGTTGCCGCCTATCCGATTACTCCTCAGACACATATAGTAGAGGAGCTTTCGGTAATTATTGCAAACGGCAGATTAAAATGCGAGTTTATTAATGTAGAGTCAGAATTTGCGGCGGCATCTGTGGTACTTGGAGCTTCTGTTGCCGGAGTCAGAGCATATTCAACCACATCTTCCCAGGGGCTTTTATTAATGGCTGAGGTATTATTTAATATGGCCGGCATGAGACTCCCTGTAGTTATAACTGATGCGAATAGAGCGGTATCCGCGCCTATTAATATTTGGAATGACTGGCAGGATACTCTTACGGTAAGAGACGCGGGTATGATACATCTTTTTGCCGAGGACAATCAGGAAGCCTGCGATATGCATCTTCAGGCATTTAAGATCGCAGAAGATCATGAAGTAATGCTTCCGGTTATGGTCAATGTTGATGGATTTATTTTAACCCATGCGTTCGATCCTATTGACTACCCGGATCAGGCGGCGGTTGATAAATATCTTCCGAAGTATGTCCCTATGGAAAAACTTGATGTGAAAAATCCGCTTTCTTTTGGTTTGATGGGCGGTCCGGACAGATATTTGGAGACAAGATATGCTATGGCGGAAACAATGAAGTCTTGCGGCGCTGTAATAAGAAAAGCAGCTCAGGATTTCAATAAGATGTTCGGCCGTAATTACGGCGAACTCGTTGAAGAGTACAAAATGGATGACGCGGAGATTGTGCTGGTCTCCATGGGTTCAATAATCTCTTCCATGAAGGATGTTGCTGACGACTTGCGGGCAGCCGGAAAGAAAGTCGGTGTTTTAAAGATCCGCTGCTACAGACCGTTCCCGGTGGAAGATCTTATAAAGTCGCTCTGCGGAAAAAAGAAAGTTATAATTCTCGAAAAAGCAATTTCTCTGGGCGGGGTAGGTATACTCACCGCTGATATTAAAGCAGCCCTGTACGGGCAGAAAAATGTACCGGAAATTTCCGACTTTATCCTCGGACTTGGCGGAAGGGATATCAGGATATCCGATATTAAAGCTATCGTTGCAAAGGCTGAGAAGGCAAATGTTAAAGGCGAGTTCTACGGGCTGGACCCGAAACTTGTAGAGGAGATGGATAAATGAGTACAGTCAAAGTATTTAACGCCGGACACACCGCTTGCTCCGGTTGCGGTCTATCACTCGCAGCCAGACTTGTTATGGAAGCAGCCGGACCGAATGTTATAGTAACGAATTCTACCGGTTGTCTTGAAGTGTTTACTACTAGGTCTCCCCAGACGGCCTGGGGTGTACCTTGGGTGCATTCCTTATTTGAAAACTCCGGCGCTCTTGCAACCGGGATCGTTGCAGCGTTAAAGGCGCAGGGCAAGGAAAATGAAGCCCGCGTTATGGCGTTTGGAGGCGATGGGTCGACTGCGGATATAGGTTTTGGGATCATCTCCGGAATGTGGGAAAGAGGGGATGATGTTCTATATGTGTGCTTTGATAATGAAGCCTATATGAACACCGGAATTCAAAGATCAGGTCTTACCCCTTTCATGGGGGCAACTTCAACTTCACCTGCCGGAAGCGTAATAGGCGGAAATCAGAAGCAAAAGAAGAATATTCCGATGATTGCTGTGGCGCATAGTGTAAAATATGTGGCAACTGCTTCCGTGGGATATCAGAGGGATCTGCAGAATAAGATAAAAAAAGCTCTCGCGATCAAGGGTCCAAAGTATATTCAGATCTTAGTTACCTGCCCTCTTGGCTGGGGTTCGGATTCCGCGCTGACAATTCAGATGGGAAAACTTGCCGTAGAGACAGGGATATATCCTTTGTTTGAAGTGGAAGAAGGTAAGATCACGAACGTAATGAATGTTCCCAAGCCTAAACCTGTTGAAGAGTATTTAAAACTTCAGACAAGATTCAAACATATTATTAAAAAGCCTGAAGAAGTCGCAAAGGTTCAGGCCATTGCGGATGCAAATTTTAAGAAATACACCAAGGATCGCGTGCTCTGCTAGGCAAATTTTCAGCCTCAAATTAATTTGGTAGCGCCCTGGTCCGGTAAAACGGGCCGGGGCGTTTTTTTTAAAAAGTATAGGAAAGTATAAAAGAGATTTTACGAGAGCTGGTTAGGATTAAGTCCAGACTTTATCAGTGGAATCCAAAAGCTTTGTAATCTCATCGAAAGATCCGCCCAATATAACTGGCGGATGTGGAATCTTTTTCAAGGAGTATATGTCAAACGAAGATCTGCATGAACATAATGATCATGATCATCACGCGCACGGACATGTCCACTCCGGTATGGGAAAAAATCTCGGGATAGCTGCCGGTATTACCACATTCATTATGGTAGTGGAGATTATCGGAGGCATTCTTACTAATTCTTTAGCGCTTATCTCTGATGCCGGGCACATGCTTGTGGATGTTTTATCCTTAGTTCTGAGTCTTTTTGCGTATAATTATTCCAAAAAACCGGCTACCGAAAAAAATACTTTTGGTTTTTACCGTGTTGAAATACTTGTTGCGCTGCTTAACGGGATTTCTTTAGGAGTCCTGTCTGTTTTTATTCTGTATGAGTCCTGGCAGAGGTTATTTACAGTCCCGGAAATCAAAAGTTTGCCGGTGATTTATGTCGCAATAATTGGTCTTATCTCAAACGTTGTTTCCGGATTATTTTTAATGAAAGATTCGAAACATAATATTAATATCAGGGGAGCTTATCTGCATATAATCGGAGACGCGCTCTCTTCGGTCGGCGTTATAATCGCCGGTTTGCTGATGTTGTTTTTTGGCTGGTTCCTTGCCGATTCTTTAGTCTCAATAATAATTGCTTTAATGATTTTGAAAGGCGGCTGGGGCTTGGTTAAAGAATCTGTTTTAATTCTGCTTGAAGCTGTCCCTGAAGGCTTTGATATTTCTAAAATCGGAGAGGATATTAAAAACACGGCAGATGCCAGAGAAGTTCATCATGTACATGTGTGGACGCTCAGTTCAAAGATTCATGCTCTTTCGTGTCATGTGAAAATAAAGGATATGAAAATAACGGAATCTGAAGAGCTTGTAATAAATATTCAAGAAATGCTGAAAATAAAATATGATATTAAACATGTTACAATCCAATTTGAATGTGAAGACTGTGCTGAACCTCCGGATCATCTAAAAGAAGAATAATAGTAAAAAAAATAGAAGCGCAAAGTTAAATGTATCGTGACCTCCTGTTTCAACTCCCCCAAATGTTTGCAGAAATGTTTTAAAATCAAATTATAAATAATGAAAAAATCATTCATTGAGAAATTCATTGTCTTCCCCAATATCATGCCGGGCTAGATAGTTCATATTTAAACAATTATATGTTTATGAAAACCATTATAATGTAATGCTAATTAGGGCTCGGCAGACTTTTTCTGATAATGCTTTTTTCCTGCCATATGTGCTCATTTTATACCTAAAATATATTTTAAAAATACTATTGACAAATATACACTTTTGATATATAATTAAACAAGTAATTGAGAATGTAGTCTAAGTCCTTGTAGGACAAGGAGATAAATGGTGGCGGTTATTGTCTCAGTTTTTGGACTTTTAATCGGAAGTTTTCTTAATGTTTGTATTTATAGAATTCCAAAAAATCTCTCAATTATTTACCCCAATTCGCATTGTCCAAAATGCAAAAAAGAAATCAAATGGTATGATAATGTTCCCGTGTTTTCCTATTTGATACTTGGCGGACGATGCCGTTACTGTAAAATAAAAATTACTCCAAGGTACTTGATAGTCGAAGTTCTTACTGCTATACTGTTTTTGTCGGCATATTTAAAATTTGGATATAGCATAGAATTATTTTCTACTGTTATCCTGTTTTCGTTTCTTGTAGTCATTGGGTTGATAGATTTAAAAACACAATATATCTATGATGTAACTGTCGTTCCGCTTGCTATACTCGGATTGATATTTAGTTATTTCACTCTGGGACAGAGTCCGCTGCTTTCTCTGGTGGGTTTCCTTACGGGGGGCGCGATATTTTTAACGATAGCTTATGTCAGCCGTTTGGTGTACAAACAGGAAGGTATTGGGATGGGAGATGTTAAGTTAGCTGCTGCAATAGGGGCTTTTCTGGGCTGGCGAAGTACGGTTATGATGGTGATAGTCTCCGTTGTTTTCGGAGGGGTGATTAGCTTAACTTTGTTGCTTATGAAAAAAAAAGGGAGAAAAGACTATATTCCCTTCGGTCCTTTTCTGGTGCTGGGTACTGTTATTATGATTCTTGCCGGAGATAAACTATCCGGAATATTTAATCCGGGTTGGAATAACTAAAGGAATGTTATGTCATATGCGATAGGTTTAGACATAGGGAGTTACTCTGTAAAATTAAGCCTTCTGAAAGAAAGGGGAGGCAGGTTTACACTTGTTAATTTTGCAGTTGCTGATATAGGGGAAGAGCCCATTGATACTCTGGAACCGGCGCAGAAAAATTCATTAATACAGGCCGCAGTACAGAAGTTAGTTCTTGAGACAGGTTTTAAAACAAAGGATGTGTCAATTTCTCTTTCCGGAGATCAGATTATAGTCCGTTATATTAAATTGGCTTATATGACCAGGGAAGAATTGAAAGGTGTTATAAGATTTGAAGCGGAGCAATATATTCCTTTCTCGATTGATCAGGTGGTTCTTGATTTTCATATTTTGGGGGAAGTCACCGAAGAAGGGCAAAAGAAAGTTGAAGTACTGCTTGTTGCGATTAAAGAAGAAGTTGTTAACCAGTATATACATCTGCTTCAGGGAGCGGGTTTGAACATTGTACTTATCGACATAGATAGTATGGCGCTTCATAATTCTCTGGAAGTAAATTATGATAAGAAAGACGGCGAAACTGTGGCTATCATAAATATAGGAGCCAAGTATTCTAATCTTAATATAGTGGAAGATGGCGTAACCAGGTTTTCCCGGGACATACCTATCGGAGGCATTAGTCTGACTAATGATATTTCTAAAGAGTTTAACCTTGGTTTTGCTGAAGCTGAAAAATTAAAAAGAGAGCAGGGTGGAATAATAATTGAATCTGAGAATGTTGTTTTAACCAGAATTCCCAGCAAAGAAGACAAAAGGGTCAGAATTTATAGTTCCATCTCCACTACTCTGGGCAAATTAGTAATGGAAATACGCAGAGCTTTTGACTTCTACGAATCCTCTGCCAAGAAAAGATCCATAAGTAAGGTTTACATATGCGGGGGCAGTTCGAAGCTTCAGAATATTGATAAGTTTATATCCGAAAGGTTAAAAATACCTGTTGAGCCTCTTAATCCCTTTAATAAGATAGAAATTGCTGATGTTGCGGCTTTTGATGAGAAAGTTAAACAGTACGGTCCGTTTCTTCCTGTTTCGATCGGGCTGGCTGTCAGAAAAGTAAAGTAGGAAAAATGCTGATAGAAATTAATCTGTTACCGGAAAGTTACTACAAGGCGAAACGTCTAAAACAGATGATTGCGCTGGGGATACTTATTGTTATTGTAGTAGTGACAGGAATGGTCGGGTTATATCTGGTAACACTTGCACAGGTGCAGACTTTGAAATCTCAGATAAAAGAAGTGGAGAGTAAACAACAGGAGTTTACACAGACTCTGATTGAGATGGAAAATATCAAAAAGACAAATGCTTCTGTTAAAGAGTATCTTGATGTGATTAATGAATTAAAAGATAAACAGGTATACTGGTTATTGATTTTGGACAGTTTTAATAAGACAATTCCTAATAATATCTGGCTTAATTCACTTAGTAATAAGGTGGAGGCCGGCGGGGTTCGGACTTTTACAGCAACCGGAGTTGCTTTATATAAAGAATCGGTTGCTGACTTTGCGACAAATTTAAATGAGTCGACGGGTTTCTTCAGAAATGCTTTTGTTTCGAGTATGACAGAAGCGGTTGTAAACGGCAGAATTTCTAATAATTTTGTCTTATCATTTCAGGCGATAGAGGATGCTAAAATAAGGCCGCCAAAGCAAATGGTTGTCCAGGATGTTTCAAAGACTGGAGTGTACGGGAATAACTATATTAATAAGGAACATAATTGCAGTCTTTTTGTCCCGGATGGATGGAGAATAGGGGATTCTATAGCTTCTTCTAATGTTTTGGCTGTAATAGTAAAAGAAAAACGTGATATTAAATCTAAGTATACACCTATGGTGACCTTGGCGGTAGAAAAGTTGTCAAAGCCAAATATAACATCAAAGGAATTTCAGGAAGCAAATGAGGTCAAATTTTCTAAGTGGCAGGGCTATAAAAAGATAAGTGAAAAAGAGTTTACAATTAACGGAGAAAAGGTTTACGACCTGGGGTTTAGATGGCTGACTAAGTCAAAAAGCGAGAAAAATAAAACTGTTACCCTGGAACAGCGTCAGATATTTTGCGTGAAAGGCGGTAAAGGTTTTATAATTACTTGTTCGGACTCGGAAGAAGGTTTTAGAAACAGCAAGGAAGAATTTGGAATTATTTTTAACAGTCTGAGGGTTCAGTAAAAAAGAGGAGCAAAGAGTGTCAAAGGATCAGATACAAAAATATGCTTTAATTGTTATAGTCGCAGGTGCTGCGATTTATGGATATGTTTTTGAATTGTACCTCCCGACATTGAAGAGTGTCGGTGTTTTAGGTGTCGAACTACAAAGCAAAAAAGACAGTTACGAAGAAGCAAAGAAAAAGTTTGCAGACTATGAGAAATTGAAAAAAGATGCAAAAAATGCGGAATTGGAATTATTCTTTACCATGCGCAGGCTTCCAAATACCGAGAATCAATCGGAATGTATTAAAGAAATAAGCAGGGCTGCTGCTGAATATAATATTACCGTTCAATCTTTTACTCCCGGAAAAAGCGCTCCCGGGAAAAGTTTTTACAATGAAGTTGCGATAGTGCTGAGTCTTGTGGGGGATTATAATGATTTTGGAAAATTCATAACCAGGCTGGGTTATTCTGTCCGTCTATTGAATTGTTTTGATGTCCAATTTTCTGTAGCAGGGGCTGGAGGAGGTGCTTCACCTGCTAAAGGATCTGTTAACATGGTTGTAAATCTTAAAACCTTTGTTTCTACTCAAAGTAATACCGGTCAGGCCCGCTATTCTAAAAAAGAAGATACTGAAGAGAGAGCAATTTATCCGCTTTACAGATATTCGGGTGTTATCCGGGATCCTTTTGTTTCTATTGTGCTGGAAGAATCAAAAGCTCTTGCTGAGAATATTAATATAATGGGTCTGAGATTGACTCAGGTTCTGGCTTTAACCGGGAAAAATCCGACTTTTGTCTTTGAAGATAGTACCCGTAATTCGTTCATGCTGAAAGATAGGAAATTTTATACAAAGGATAATCTTTTTATTCAGGGTATAGAGGGCAGGGTTGAAGGCGATAAGGTAAAGCTTATGTATACTGTGGAAAATATTATCGGACAAAAAGAAAAATATTTTGATATTCTGAAGTAAGAGTAGCGAAAAGCTACAATCAAAGGAGCATAATATTGTGAATAAAATAGCCGTTCTTATCTCAGTCTTTTTATGTGTTTTTTCCTTCTCTCAGGATGGAAAAAGTAATTTTGCTTTAATCGGTGAGGTTGGAATTGATGCTTTACCTGATACGGCTGTACTAACGATTCCTATAAAAGAAGGCAGTGAGCTCCTGAAGGATGCCAAGATTAATCTGGAGCCGATTATTAACTCAAAGAATGCGGACAAGTATCAGTTGATTATGGATATAATGCCTGCCTCGCTTTCCGTTGATGCTTCAGAAAAACCTGTCAGATCGTCAATTGTGACTTCTTATAAGGTATCTCAATATGCGGCCCAGCCGCAAAAGATTTGCAGGGTAGTTGTTACACTGAGTGATAAATGTGATTTTCAAAAAGAGATTGATTCTACAAAAATTGTGGTGACTCTGGTAAAAAGTAAAGAGACCATGCCCTCTGAAAGTAAAGTTCCTGTGAAATCTGTTTCGAATGAAGAATCAACGAAAAAACTTGGGGAGCAGGTGGTTCTTTCGGAAGAAGTCGAAAAGACGGATCAGTTTGCTTTGCAAAAAGGTACCATGAAAAAGGGAGATATGGATCAGATTGTCCCTTATGTTTCTCTCACAAATGCCGACCTTACAACTTTTTTAAACACCATTGCTTCCGAGGCGGGGTTTAACCTGGTTACTAGCAGAAGTGTTTCGGGTAGTATTCCGTCTATTCAGCTTAAAGGTGTCAGTTTGAAAAAAATACTGGATTTAGTCCTGAAACAAAATGGTTTTGCGTATAAAACTGAAGGTAATATTATTCGTGTTGCTACTCCGGCAGAACTAAAAGCGGAAGAAGAAAATGCTATTATTGAAACAAGATATTTTTCTATTAATTTTGCAAAGGCTGCAGATCTCCAGCTTGCAATATTCCCTTTTTTAAGCGGAATCGGAAGAATTCAATCTGACATAAGAACAAACACTTTAATTATTACGGATATCACCACTAAAATGGAGACTTTTGCTAATTTAATTGAAAGCCTGGATACCAAGACTGCACAGGTAAACATAGAAGCAAAATTGGTTGATTTGAAAGTAGAAAGTGAAGATAAACTTGGAATAAGGTGGGATATAGAAACGGGAGGTACTACAGGTGTGGGCAGCGGTTTAATGACGGATCTTTACCCTGGGACTGCAAATACTACTCAATTGAAAGCAAGTATTGCTCCGCCAAACACGGGTGCTGCGAAATCGGCTCAGTTTCAATTTGGAATTGCCGGAAATACTTCTTTCTGGATTGCTCTTGACGCTTTAGTAAGAAACAATGATGCTAATTTAATTGCAAATCCGAGAATAACCACTGTTGACAATAAGACGGCTACGATAAATATTACACAAGCCTACACATATATAAGCGGTTTTAATGCCCAAACAGGTGCTGCAACTTATGGCGCTGTTGATGCGGGTGTGACGCTTGAAGTAACTCCTCAAATTAACAGGAATGACTATGTAACCCTGCAGGTAAAGCCAAATGTGAGTTCAATTGTTTCCGTCGGACCGCCGCCTATAGTAGATTCCAGAACGGCAAATACGCAGGTACTGATAAAAGACGGTGATACGTTTGTAATAGGCGGACTGATCAGAGAGGATGAAATTGTAACTATTCATAAAGTTCCGGTTCTTGGGGACATTCCCCTGATAGGTTCTATTCTTTTTCAGAACAAGACAGTCGCAAAAACAAAGAGGGATTTGGTAGTCTTTATGACTCCGCATATAATCAGATAGAATTCTTATTAAAATACTATATTATGCGGGTCCTTTGAGACCCGCATAATTATTTGGAGTGAAAATGATAAGGTTTTTAACAGCCGGTGAATCTCACGGAAAAGCGTTGGTTGCTGTAATTGACGGTCTTCCTTCCGGGCTCTTACTTTCGACCTTGGACATCAATCCTGAGCTTAAAAGGCGTCAGGAAGGATATGGCAGGGGCAAAAGGATGTCTATAGAGAACGATGCCGTGGAAATTGTAAGCGGTGTCAGAAACGGAAAAACCATTGGCTCTCCGGTAACTTTATTAATAGCTAATAGTGATTTTAAAAATTGGGGAAATAAGGTTATTTGCCCAGTTACAATGCCCCGCCCCGGACACGCTGATCTTTCAGGGTCTTTAAAATACGGACTTTCTGATATAAGAGATGTTCTTGAACGTGCGAGTGCAAGAGAGACCGCTGCAAGAGTAGCTGCCGGCGCCGTCTGTAAAAAGTTTCTTAAGGAATTTGGCGTGGATATTTTTGGTTATGTAACAGAAATTGCCGGTATTATGGCAAAACCTTCCGATATAAAATATAAATCTGTTGTTGAAGCGTCACCTTTACGAACTTCTGATAAAAAAGCGGAGAAGGCAATGATAGCAGTTATCGAAAAAGCGAAAAAGAACGGAGATTCTGTCGGCGGTGTATTTGAAATAATAGCTAAAAAGGTCCCTGCCGGAGTCGGTTCTTATACGCAGTGGGATAAAAAACTGGATGCAAGGCTTGCAGGAGGACTTATGAGCCTGCAGGCAATCAAAGGAGTAGAAATTGGTCTTGGTTTTAAAGCAGCGAAGCAGAAGGGGTCAAAGGTTCATGATGAAATATATTTCGGTAAAGGTTCTTACTATAGAAAATCTAATAACTGCGGAGGCATTGAAGGAGGAATGAGTAATGGGTCTGATATTTTAGTCAGAGCCGCTATGAAACCTATTGCAACACTATATAAACCTTTAAATAGTATTGATATAATTACTAAAAAGAAAGTTAAAGCCACTGTGGAACGTTCTGATACCTGTGCAGTTCCTGCTGCATGTGTGGTCGGAGAATCTATTGTCGCGTATGAAATAGCAAATTGTTTTATTGAAAAATTCGGAGGGGATACCCTTATGGATATTAAAGCCTCTTTAAAGGCCTATTTAAAGAGGATAAAAGTTCTTTGAACAAGTTAATGAAATATTTGAAAAGGAACATAGTTTTAATTGGTTTTATGGGGACGGGAAAAACCTCTTCCGGCAGGTTAATTGCCCTGAAAATGAAAAGAAAGTTTGTTGATACTGATGAGCTTATTGAAGCTGAAGCAGGGCTTTCTATTAAAGAAATATTTAAGAAAAGAGGCGAAAAGTATTTCAGAAAACTTGAGAAAAATATTATTAGAAGAGTTTCAAATAAAAGAACTATAGTTATCTCGACCGGGGGCGGAGCTGTAAAAAACATCTTAAATATGAAACGCCTGAAAAAAAATGGGTTTGTGATTGCTCTGGTTTCTAATGAGAAAAGTATATTAAAGAGGGTTGAGTCTCAAAAGGATAAAAGGCCTCTACTAAAGACAGGAAGCCGCTCCGAAAGTTTAAAGAATTTAAAAGCTTTGCTTTCTGTCAGATTGCCGCTTTACGAAGCTGTTGCAGACTTGGTTTTAGACACTTCGAGCTTGACTCCGGGACAGACTGCTAAAAAGATCTTATGCGAATTAAAGAAAGAATAAGTAAGTATATAATTTACCCGGTTCTGCTGGCAGGAGTTACACTGATCTTTTTTTTTGATACCTTATTTCTGGGTAACTCGTTCTCTTACAGAGATATTTACAGGTATTTTTATCCGTACAAGAAGTTTGCCTCCGAATGGCTGCGGTCGGGCGTTTTTCCGCACTGGAACTCGCTGAATTCCTGCGGAACTCCGTTTTTCGCCGGACTGCAGTCGCAGGTGGCATATCCTTTAAGTATCTTTCACTATATATTACCGTTTAACTTTGGTTTTAATCTCTTCATTGCGGTACATTTATTTCTTGCCGGTTTATTTGTTTACTTTCTTTGCCTTGACTTCCGGTTTAAAAAATACTCTGCGTTCTTTGCTGGGGTAATATTTGCATTTTCCGGATACATGGTTTCCTCAGTTGAGATGCTTACGACGCTTTCTTCCGTTATCTGGGTGCCTTTAATTCTTTTGGTCTTTAAAAAAGCTTTGGAGAAAAAAGGTTTAAAAGAAAGATTGCTGTGTACGGTTGTTACAGGGGCTCTTTTAACGGTTCAGTTTCTGGGAGGGGAGCCGACAATAGTATATGTTACCCTGGGGATGCTGGCAATGTTTTCCCTGTTATTTCTTGAAAAAAAGCCGGTGTTCGTATATTTTGGTACTTTGTTTCTCGCCTTCCTATTTTCCTCTTTTCAGCTGCTGCCGTTCCTGGAGTTTTTGAGAAATTCCGACAGGTATAATCAACCTGAAGCAGTTACGCGTATCTTGAACAGTCTCTGGTCATTTCCGCCTGAAGGTATTCTTTCATTATTTATACCGTCATTTTTTAAAGAGGGTTCTGTTTTTGAGTTTCTTTCCGGAGAAAAGAGTCAAATATGGTTAAAAAGCGCTTTTATCGGTTTACTTCCTTCGGTTTTAGCAATTTCCTCTGTATTTTATGGCATGAATAATAAATTGAATTCCATTCGCCGAAACTCCGGACGTAAGTCCGCAGAGGTTCATATCATGAAAGAAAAAAATGAGAATAAAAAATATCTGTTATTTTTTGTCCTGATCGGCTTTATATCCCTGTTCTTAGCCGTAGGGCGCTATAACATATTCTACGAACAAATGTATTCGTTTCTGCCAGGGTATAAGCAGGTACGGTTCCCGGTAAAATATATTTTCCCCGTATTTTTAAGTATTGCCTTCCTGTCCGGCTATACTTTGGAGAAAATATTTGAAACCGGGAAGCAGCAAAAATACCGTTTGTCAAAAATTGTTATCTTCTCGGGGTCTAGCCTTGTAGTTCTTAGTAGTTTAATATATATTTTTAACAGACAAATATTTTCTTTGCTTGTCAGGTTGATTAATCCTGCTGTTTCGTATTCTTCTTTATATTATGCGTATCAGAATCATAAGGAGATAACCGGGTTTGTTCTACAATCAAGCGGAATTCTTTTTTTTGCGGCTCTGGTGTTAAGTGCTTTTCTTATGGGGAAACTAAAAAAAAGATTTGCAGCAGTAACTATTATTTTCATAGTTCTGGTTGAACTTTTTATCTGTAATGAACCCATAAATCAGCGGATTAATTCCGGGTTCTTCAAGGAAAGTACCGGGCTTGAGTTGTTTTTAAAAGAAAATCAGGGTGCGGAACGAACCTTTCTTCTTAGAAGCAAGAATAAAGAGGCTTGGCTTCAGGGAGAGACATTTTATGACGCGATGTATTATGCTAAGAACAGGTTATACGTAAATCAAAATATGCTTTTAGGTATTAGAGTTGTCTCGGGGTATGATTCAATATTAGTCAGGGAACAGTATGAATTTTTAGAATATATAGAAAAAAACAGAAAACGGCGGTATCTGAATATTCTTTCCGCGAAATATATAGTAACTGAAGAGGAATTGGACAAAAAAGTTTTTCCGTTAATATATTCTTTTGACGGAGTAAGTGTTTATGAGAATAAAGATTCCCTGCCAAGGTGCTTTGTTGCGAAAAATATTAAATGTTTTGACGAAATCCGGGCAAAAGAATACATAATAAATAATAATTTTGACCCGAAGAAGGAAACGATTATTTACAGTACGTCTGCAATAGGTGTTTCTGAGGGAAGGACGGGAAAGGTTGAAATTATAGAGGAGACACCTAATACCGTCAAAATAAATGCTTTATTGCCGGAAAAAAGCTTTGTGGTCTTAAATGATACATATTACCCGGGATGGGAAGTGTTTGTAGATAAGAAAAAAGAAAAGATTTACAGGGTTAACGGAATATTCAGAGGTCTTGTTTGTCCTCAGGGAAAACATGAGATATTTTTCAAATATAATCCAAAAGCTTTTAAAATAGGGCTGATTGTTTCTTTTATCAGTGTTTTGACTATTATTTGCATTTTGTTTGTGCTATATTTTAAGAAACCGGCTAAAAAAGGAATAATCTATGGAAGAGCAATTAGCAAAACAAATAGAAGAAGTAAAAAATAGACTGATTAAAGAACCGGAAAGTCAGGTGTTTCTGGAGTTGAGTGAGCTTTATTATAAAGCCGGTCTGAAAGATGAGGCTCTTTCTCTTGTGTTGTCAGGATTGGAAAAAAATCAGAGTTACATTTCTGCCAGGATATTTGCAGCAAAACTTCTTCTTGAGATGAACAGGACAAAGGATGCAAAGTTGGAACTTGAGAAAGTAATTATAGTGGATCCCTTGAACTTGACTGCGAATACTATGCTGGAAACTTTGTATAGATATGAAGGAAACAGTGTTGCTGCTGATAGAGTAAAAGAGAGTATAAGTCAGATGACGTCTAAAGAAGAAAAGAAAGGGAATATGGAAACTTCTACTGTTGCCGAGATTTACGTAACACAGGGGCTTGTGGATGATGCTATCAACATATATGAGCGCATAGCGTTAAATAACCCGCTTGACGTAAAAATTAACAATAGACTAAAAGAGCTCAGAAAAAAGAAGGAAGAACAATATCAGGAATTTCTAAAGAAGAGACAGAAAATAATTAAAACCATCCAAAAACTGCAAGAGGGACTTAAAGAAATGCAGGAGGCCCTTCAGAATCTGGAGAAAGACCTTTGAAATTACGGATAACTGTCTTATATCCGGTTTTGTTGATTCTGCTCTGCGTATTTTTCTGGAGTGAACTTGTCTTTTTGAATAAAATACCGTTTTTCCGTGATATTATTCTGCAATTTTACCCCTGGCAGATCTTTGCTGATAATTCTGTCAGTTCAGGCGTTGTTCCTCTTTGGAATAATTTTTCAGGCTGCGGCTCTCCGTTTATAGCTAACCTGCAATCGGCAGTATTTTATCCGTTAAAACTTATATTCTATTTAATGCCTCTTGTAGCTGCGGTTAAATTATATGTAGTCAGCCATTTTGTTTTAGCGGCTATATTTATGTTCTACCTCGCAAAGGATTTTAAAATAAGCGGCAAAGCAGCGTTTTTTTCCGCACTGGTTTTCACTTTTAACGGTTACATGGTAAGCCGGGTAGAGTTTTTCAGCGTCATGTCTTCTTCTGTCTGGATTCCCCTGATAATATTATTATTAAAGCGGCTTATTGAAACCGGTAAGTTTAAGTATTTTGCGCTTTCCTCTCTGGCTGTTTCCATGCCTGTGTTTGCGGGTAGTGTTCAGATATATTTTTATAATTTCTTAATAGCTCTGGCCTTTGTAATCTGGTATTCCTGGCCGGGAAAAAAAGAGTGGTGGAGAAATACCGGTATTTATATTGCTGTAACAGCAATGTCTCTTTTGCTTTCGTCCATACAGTTACTGCCTTTCCTTGAATTTGTTATGAATTCAGTCAGGCAATCCGGTATGCCATATTCTTTTGCTTCCAACTGGTCATTGTACCCGGCTAAACTAATAAACTTTTTAACCCCGTTTATCTGGGGAAATCCTTCGATATCCGCTTATTACGGTACTGATCAATTTTGGGTGAGCTGTTTTTATTGCGGAATACTGTCAGTTCTTTTAATTATTATGTATTATACCGCAAAGTTCTCGGGAAAATTAAAAAAAACCGGAGAAAGTGCGCTGATCGGTTATTTTTCTCTGATACTAATATTCTTTCTTCTACTCTCTCTCGGAAAATATGGAATAATTCATAGAGCATTGTATGAAATTCTTCTGCCCTTTAGAATGATAAGGTATCCTGGTGTGGCGATCTATGGTGTTGTGTTTTGTCTTGCGCTGATTAGCGGGCTAATAATGGACAAACTGCCTTTGTTTATAGTAAAGAAAGGTTTATTTAAAAAAATAACACTGTATTTTTTCGTATTAGTCTTTACTCTAGTTTCTGTGTATGTGTATTTTAATTATTTTAAAAAGAATGTTGACCCCGCGCGCCTTCAGGTTGCAAATTCCTCCCTGTTTGTCGGTATAGTTATGATAGTGGCAATTACTTTTATTTTATATTTGTTTGTAAACAAGAGGTTGTCTAAAACGGCTCTGTTGACAGTATTATCTATTCTTCTGTACTTTGATCTATTCGTAAATTCCGGAGGGATTCTGCCTTTGTTACCTCCTGATCCGATACTGGCTCAACCAAAAACAGTTGAATATTTAAAAGCTGACAGTTCGAATTATCGCGTGGACATGGCTCAAAATGCGATGATTACGTATAGGCTTAATTATCAGGATGACAGACGATATGTTAATGGCTATCCCTATAAGAACTATATTAGAGATATAAAAGAAATACTGCACGAAAATTCAGGGATAATGTACGGTATTGAATCTTCCGAAATTTATGACCCTATGAGGATAACAAGGCAGGATAAATATTTTGGCTGTCTGATGGGGCAAAAAACTGCAAGGGAAACTCCGCTTTTGGACCTTGCTAATATTAAATATTTGCTTTCCAATCAGGAAATACCTGAAAAAGGTTTTATAAAAAGAGCCGAAATTGACGGTATTAAAATATTTGAAAATCAAAATGTACTCCCGAGAGCGTTTGTAGTCTATAATACCGAAAATGCGGCAGGCTCTAACGAGGCTTTTCTTAAACTCTCTAAAAAAGAGTTTTTGCCCGCTGAAACGGCGGTAATAGAGGGGGAACAAACGGAATTTATAAGGAATAAGGGGCAAAAGAGTACCTCTGCAAATGCCGTCTATTTATCGGCAAATAAAGTAAGGATTAGCTTTAATGCAGTTATTCCCGGAGCTCTGGTCTTACTCGATTCGTATTATCCCGGGTGGGAAGTGTATACAGACGGAATTCCCGGTAAAATATTAAGAACAAATTATTTATTTAGGGGGGTATTAGTGCCGGCAGGAATACACACCGTCGAATTTATATATCGACCGGTTTCTTTTAGAGCAGGAGTTGCTGTTTCTCTCTCAACTTTTGCTTTTCTTCTTCTGGCCTCCATATGGTTGTGGGCGAAAAATATTTATCGGTAATAATTCCTGCTTTTAATGAGGAAAAGAGAATCTCACGTTCGGTAAGCCTTCTAAAGGACTATCTGAACACTCTTGATATTTATTATGAAATAATTGTAGTGGATGACGGGAGCCTTGACGCTACTTCAAAGATAGTTAAACAACTTTCACTTATGGATCCTGTTATCAGACTGGTAAGAAATGAAAAAAACACAGGCAAGGGGTTTGCCGTGAAACACGGGATGGAAGAGGCCTATGGTAAGTACAGGATATTTACTGATGCAGACCTTTCAACACCTGCGGAAGAAATTGGAAAAGCAATAGAGTTCTTAAAATCAGGTTTTGACGTGGTTATCGGTTCAAGGCGGGTAAAGGGTTCTGATATTAGATCCCCTCAGCCTCCGGTAAGAAAAATATTCAGCGCTGCTTTTCACTTTGTAAGACGAATGCTTTTACTTCCGGAGATAAAAGACACCCAGTGCGGCTTTAAAGGCTTTACCGCAGCTGCCGCAAAAGAAATCTTCAGTCGTCTTACTATATTCGGTTTTGTCTTTGATGTAGAAGTGCTTGTAATAGCCAAAGCCTTGGACCTGAAAATAAAAGAAATGCCCGTCACCTGGACAGATGACACAAGAAGCAAACTTACCCCGACGAAACACCTTAGGGCCGTAGCGGAAGAGTTGTTGACGGTCAGGCGTAATTTTAAAGAAGGAAAATACCATAAAAGCAATGAATAAGATCTATCCTCCATAAAGACTGGCGGACGACAATATCGATTAAATTATGGTTAGTCGAATTTTAATCACTAAACGTAAGGAAGATTATAATAAAGTACAGCGATTTTGTTTGAAATTTAGTTATTAAGTATTTTGTTGTTTGTTTAGGATTTAGTGCTTAGACCTTAGTCATTGCTCTTAAAAGGGGTTTTATGAACATAGGAATTCATGCAGGAATAAGCGGCGGGTTGGTTAACGCGGCTCACGAGGCAGAAAGAAAAGGGTGTACGACTTTTCAGATTTTTACTAAAAGCCCACAGCAATGGGCAGTGTCTGATTTAGTCCAGGCGAGTGTTGATCTTTTTAAAGAAGCTGTTAAAAAGTATAAAATCTCTCCTGTTGTCGTTCATACAAGCTACCTGCTTAACCTTGCCTCGCTCAGTGAAGAGTTGTATAAAAAATCCATAGATTCCTTTGCCACGGAGATTAGAAGAGCTGAAGCTATAGGCGCTGATTATATTACTGCTCACATAGGAAGCTGCGGGGAGTGCGTTAAACAAGAAGCTCTTAAAAGGATCCTGGAAGGCATACAGGAAGCTGTTACTCTTTCGAAAAAAGAAAAAATTAATATTCTTTTCGAAAATTCAGCAAAAATAAAATCTCCCGGAGGCGAATTTAAAGATCTGGCTTTTCTGGTAAAACAACTGGGAAAAAGATACGGAATTACCCTGGACACCTGTCATGCCTTTGCCGCCGGTTATGATTTTAGAGAGCAAAAGCTCCTGAACTCTTGTATAAATGAGGTTGAGAAGATAGCCGGATCGGGTAAGATAAAAGTGGTGCATTTAAATGACTCAAAAGGCGACCTGGGGAGCGGATTAGACAGGCATGAGCATCTAGGAAAAGGATTGTTAGGAAAAGAAGGCCTGAGAAATGTTGTAAATCATCCTTCCCTCAAAAATCAAGCTTTTATACTTGAAACCCCCAAAGAACCTGAAGGTTCCGATGCCGAAAACATGGGATATGCAAAAAAACTAAGTATTAAATAAATATGCAGTTGTATTTGTTTTAATCAGCGAAATCGAACCCAAATTCTATGAAGCCCAAATAGTTCAGTATAAATACTTTGTAAAACCGCGTTTTGGATTACGATATCAGAATTTGGGTGGATTTTAAATGGTTTTATCTGATATAATTACACTAATATGATGAAAAAATATTCTTACATAACTCTTGCCACGGCTTGCTTTTTAACGCTTATCTCTTGTGGTAAGAAAGCGGATAAGGGCGCAGCTATTGCTTATGTTAATAATGAGCCGGTATTTCAATCTGAGCTTATTTTTCTTGAAAGATATACACGTTTTGAATACAGCTACCTTGGCTCTCAAGTACATGGCACCATGGATTTGTTAAACAAAATTGTAGAGAAAAAGATAATACTTCAAGAAGCTAAAAAAACAGGTATAAAGATTTCCGAAAAAGAACTTGATAACTACCTAAAGAAGATTAGTGAAAGTTTTTTCACCGATAAATTTAAGGAATCCTTAAAAGAGCGTTTGATTGAATATACGGATTGGAAGAAATATATGTCTGACCAGGCTCTGGTGGAAAAAACTGTTGAGGCTCAGCTGGCGGACTTAAAAATCGAACCCGGCGAGGTAAAAAAGTATTATTACGGACATATTCAGGAGTTTTCTCATGACGAACAGGTGCGAGCTTATCAAATTCTGGTTAAGACCAAGTCTGAGATCCAGGAAGTTAAAAAACGCCTTGAAGGCGGGGAAGATTTTGAGAAGGTTGCAAAATTGAAATCTATGAGTCCGGAAAGTGAAAAAGGCGGGGATTTAGGCTATTTTTCCAGAGAACAGATGCCGCCGGAAATAAGTGAAGCAGTATTTAAACTTTCATCAGGGAAAATGAGCGAGCCGGTTCAGACAAATTATGGTTATCATATATTTAAAGTTGCGGATAAGAGAAAACGCGGTTCGGCTTTAATTTCTGAAGTTGAAACGGAAATCATAGAAAAGATAAAAGCAGAAAAAAAAGAAGTATTCTTTAAAAATTGGATAAAAGAACTTGCAAAGAATTCGGATGTCAAATTAAGCAAGGATCTTTCCGGGGGACTGAAATGAAGAAATTAATAGTAACGCTGGGAGTTTTATTTACAGTTGCAGTTATGCAGGCTGCGCCTGAAGTAATTGACAGAGTCTTGGCTTCTGTAAACGGGGAGATGATAGCTTTATCTGAATTCAATGAGATATTTGTGCCTTATGCAATGCAGGCTGCAAATTCCGTACCTCCCGAGCAGATAAAGCAGGCGAAGAAAGAGATATTTTCCAAACTTTTGGAGAATAAACTGCTTGTACAGGAAGCGGTTAATAAAAATATTGATGTGGGAAAAAGAGAACTTGAAAATACGATTGAAAATGCAAAAAAAAATGCAGGCGGCTCTGAGATATTTATTGCTCAATTAAAAAAAGAAGGTTTAACCGAGGAAGATTTCAGGGAAAAAGTAAAAGAATCCCTGATGGCGCAGCGCCTGGTTAATGATTATGTGCGCCGTGATCTTAAAATTAATGTACAGGATTATCAGGATTATTATCAGAAAAATATTGAAAAATTCAGATATCCTGACAAAGTTAAGCTGTTTCATATCTTTGTGAAAAGCGGGACTGAGGCGAAAACTAAAGCTGAAAGCATTATAAAAGAAATAAAAGCGGGTTTGGATTTCTCTGAAGCCGCAAAGAAATATTCCGAGGATCCCTCGGCAAAAGATAATGGCGGCGAGTTGGGAATGGTAAGTCCCGGTGAAATGCCGGTTTTAGGTACGGCTCCCTTTTCTCTTAAAGACGGAGAAATAAGTGCCCCGGTTCAGACCTCCATGGGTTTTTATATATTAAAAGTAACAGAAAGAATTCCGGGAAAACAACTGGTGCTTTCGGATGAGATAGAAGAGAATGGAAAGAAAACCTACGTAAGAGAAATTGCGCAGCAGAGGGTAATGGAAGAAAAGTTTAAAGAAAAGTATGATCAATATCTTGATAATTTAAAAAAGAAAGCAGTAATCAGTATTAAAATAGACGAATTTAGATAGAAACAGGTTCTGGGCTCTTGGTACTGGGAATAACGAGTAAATTACTAAGAATAAAGCACTAAATTTAAAACAATAACTAAGGTTAAAGCACTAAATTCTAGTGTGCCAAGGGAAGCGTATTTGTTTAAGCTGGTGAAAGTCCAGTGCAGGCAAAGGTAAAGCCGACCAGCCTGTAATC
>MFGV01000053.1 GCA_001778375.1 Candidatus Firestonebacteria bacterium RIFOXYD2_FULL_39_29 | reverse complement strand
GCTTGCTCCTTTGGAGTGAATATGCCATATTATATCATGTTAGTAATTTAATTGCGACACAGTCTGAATGACTATTTGTTGTAAGCGGGTAAAAACTCCCGCCATATTTAATGAATAATAACTCCATAAATAGTCACTAGTCAATAGTCATTAGTACTTTTTTATCAGGGAGGTATTTTTTATGATCAAAGTTAAACGCGCATTAATCAGTGTTTCAGACAAGACCGGTATCGTAGATTTTGCAAAAGCTCTAAAAAAGTATGGCGTCACTATTATTTCTACCGGCGGAACTTCAAAAGCTTTGAAGGATGCGGGAGTAGATTGCATGGATATCTCCGATGTTACCGGTTTCCCGGAGATGCTGGACGGGCGTGTTAAGACACTTCATCCAAAAATTCACGGCGGGCTTTTGGCTCTTAGAGAAAAGAAAGAGCATATGGATGTAATTAAACAGCATAATATTGAAATGATTGATATGGTTGTGGTCAATTTGTATCCTTTTGAAAAAACAGTGGCAAAACCGAATGTTACCATTGAAGAAGCGATTGAAAATATTGATATCGGCGGACCGTCCATGATACGTTCGGCTTCAAAAAATTACGAGAGTGTATGTGTCATTGTTAATCCCGCTTTCTATTTTGAAGTTCTTTCCGATATGGAAAAAAAATCAGGAGCGGTTTCAGATGACTTAAAAAGAAAGATGATGATAGAAGCTTTTAAACACACATATGAATATGATATGAATATCTATAATTTCTTCAGTAAAAAAGTACAGACCGGCGATATGCCTGAAATGTTCAATATCTCCATGAAAAAAGCTCAGGATCTCCGCTATGGCGAAAATCCGCATCAGAAAGCAGCTTTTTATGTAAATTCAAAAGCAATAGAGCCGTCCATCTCCAATGCGAAACAATTACACGGAAAGGAAATGTCCTACAATAATATTATGGATGCAGACGCGGCCGTAGAGATAATAAAAGAGTTCAGCGAACCCGCAGCTACTATTATAAAACATGCGAACCCTTGCGGTACAGCTGTAGGAAAGGATTTGGATTCGGCTTTTGTCGCGGCTTATGAAGCAGATCCTGTTTCCGCTTTCGGAGGCATTATTGCCGTAAACAGAAAAATTACGGCAAAAATTGCCAACTTCCTCACGGGAAAATTTATGGAGATGATTGCGGCTCCGGAATATGATGCCGAGGCGCTTGAGATCTTGAAAAAGAAGAAAGACATCAGATTATTGGAGATAAAAGGACTGGGTATAGATAAAACTAAAAACAATGAATTTAACGTCAGGAAGGTTGTCGGCGGAGTTCTGGTTCAGGATCGCGACTTGAAATCAATATCAGAGGGCGATCTGAAAGTTGTTACAAAAAAGCAGCCTGCAAAAGAAGAGATTGCCGATATGTTGTTCGGCTGGAAAGTTGTAAAGCACGTTAAATCAAATGCAATCCTCATCGTGAAAAACGGTGTAACACTCGGGGTCGGCGCCGGACAGATGAACCGGGTGGGGTCGGTAAAAATAGCGGCAGAGCAAGCGGGAGAAAAAGCAATTTGCGCCGTACTTTGCTCGGATGCGTTCTTTCCTAAGGCAGACGGTGTTGAAGCCGCGAAGAAAGCCGGAATTACGGCAATTATTCAGACCGGTGGCTCAGTCAGGGATCAGGAAGTAATTGATGCTGCTGACAGGCTTGGGATGGCAATGGTTATGACCGGTGTCAGGCACTTTAAACACTAATTACCTTGAAAAATATATTTAATCTTACAAAAGAAGAGCTTGCAGCCGGGATAATTGCGCTTGGCGGTAAAAAATTTAATTCCGCCCAGATATTTAACTGGCTTTACAAGAACAGAGTGGAAACTTTTTCTACCATGAGCAATCTCTCTAAAAATCTCCGCCCTAAGCTTGAAGAAGAATTTGAACTTTCTTTCTTTAATATTGTTAGAAAAGCGGAATCCCGGAATGAAGATGCGGTTAAATATCTTTTTGAGCTGGCGGACGGCAAAAAGATTGAAAGTGTTCTGATGATTCAGCCTTACGGTAATACCTTGTGTGTTTCCACCCAGGTAGGTTGTGCTTACGGCTGTTTTATGTGCGCTACCGGGAAAATGGGGTTGATTCGCGACTTATTACCGTCGGAAATGACCGGACAGCTCCTTGCTATAGAGAAAGATAAGAGCGTTAAGGTCAAAAATATTGTATTTATGGGAATGGGAGAGCCGCTTGCTAATTATGATAATCTAAAAAAAGCAATAGAACTGTTCTCGGATTCTGACGGGATAGGAGTTAATCAAAGGCGGATAACGGTGTCGACTTGCGGTATACTCCCCGGGATTAAAAAGCTGATTGAAGATAAATTAAGAGTTAAACTTTCGATCTCTTTGCATTCCACTTTTGACAGTGTCAGGAATAAATTAGTTCCGGTTAATAAAAAATACAATATAGCTCATTTGTTTGAAACTTTAAGAGATTATTGTGTTTCTACGAAGTTCCAGCTAACGATAGAATATGTACTTATTGAAGGTGTAAATGACGGAATTGTTGAAGTTGATAACCTGATAACGCTGATAAGAAAATACAATTTGGATGTAAAAGTGAATATTATTCCCGTAAATCCTGTAGATAAGCTTACTTTTAGTAAAGAAGAAATAATAAATTTGTGGCAGAAAAAGCTTGAAAATGCTAGAATAACAAGCACTGTGCGAATTGAAAGAGGGGCTGATATAATGGCAGCCTGCGGTCAGCTTGCGGGAGAAGGTTAATTGGATAAGGAAAAGCTTAAAACTATAGGGATTTTTGCCCTGATATTTTTTGTTACGTTATATCTAACTATGGCCTATGTGATAAGAGGCAAGTCAGTAATAGTTCCGGATATTAAAGGGTTCCCTGTTGAAGAGGCAAGAAAAATATTGGTATCTAAAGGCCTGGCTCTTAAAGAAAGGGCGGAAAGTTTCAGTGAAAGCATACCTGACGGTTGCGTGATGGTACAAGATCCAATAGAGGGATCATACATCAAAGCGGGACGAACAGTTGATGTTACAGTAAGCCGCGGCTTGAAGATGGTTACGGTTCCTGATATCAGGGAACAAAACGCAAGACAATCAAAGATTTTATTATCGCAGAGCGGATTGAATATTGGAATAATTTCAAAGATTACTACAAAAGATACTCCGGAAGGATATATTATTGCGCAAAACCCTATGGCAAATTCTTCAATAAAAAGAAATGCTGCGGTAAATGTTTTGGCCAGTTCCGGAGAAAAAGAAATTTACTATGTTATGCCCAATCTTATGGGGAAAAAGTATGAAACTGTCAGAAAATCGCTTTATTCGGTAAAGCTGAATGTTGGGAATGTTTCCTATAAAACCGTCTCAGGCTTTGAAAAAGGTTCTATTGTCAATCAATATCCTTTGCCGGGTTCGAGGGTAAAGAAAAATAGTTCTGTCGATTTAACGGTCAATTATGCGGAAAATGAGAAACAATACAGGCTTATCAGCGTTCTTTATACAGTTGAAAGGGGTGGTTTATCGGTCAAGAGAGTTCGTCTTGTAATTCTGGACAATGACGGTAGTCGTGAAATTTATAATGATATGTCGAGGTCGGGAAGTACCATTGAAAAGTCTGTAAGAGTGAGTGGTTCTGTTATACTTCAGGTATTTATTAATAATGAAATGAAAGAAGAGAGACCTTATGAATAAAATAAAAATCGCTCCTTCTATACTTTCTGCGGATTTCCTTAATTTCGAGAGAGATATAAGAAAACTGGAAAAATCCGGAGCTGACCTTATCCACATAGATGTAATGGACGGTTCTTTTGTCCCAAATATAACTTTTGGAATGGGACTAGTTAAGCAGATTGGAAAAATTACTTCGCTGCCTCTTGATTGCCATTTAATGATCGTTAATCCGGACAAATATATCGAAAGATTTGCCGAAGCAGGAGCCGACTATATTACAATTCACTATGAAGCTTCCGGAAATTTAAAAAATGATTTAACGAGAATAAATAATCTTGGAGTATTTGCAGGTTTATCTCTAAATCCTGATACTCCGGTTAGAAAAATATTTCCTTACTTGAAGTATGTTGATTTGATCCTGGTTATGTCTGTTTTTCCGGGATTTGGCGGTCAAAAATTCATAGCGGAATCCATAGATAGAATTGTGGAAATAAAAAATTTTATCATGAAAAATAAATATGATGTAAAAATTGAAGTTGATGGCGGTGTCAATGAAGTAACAGCGCCTTTGATAACTTCAGCAGGTGCCGATATACTGGTTGCGGGAGCAGCTGTTTTTAGTTCTAAAAATCAAAAACAAATTATAAAAAATCTGAGAAAGTAAAGAAGGGGGAAAAGTAAAATGAATAAAATGGTAGAATTGGTTTTAACGTTAGGAGGGAACCCTCAGGCAGGAGCTACGGCTTCAACGGAAGCATCGGCAGGAAGTACGTTCTTCCCGATAATAATGCTTGGGGTAGTGTTTGTGATAATGTATTTTGTGGTTCTTCGTCCTCAGAGTAAGGAACAAAAAAAGCATCAGGAGATGTTAAAAGCTTTAAAAAAGGGAGATAAAGTTCTTACCGCCGGCGGCATATATGGAATTATTGTCGGGATTTCTGATGCTGAAGCAAAAGTCGTAGTAAGAATTGACGAAAATACAAAAGTCGAAATAGGGAAGGCCTATGTTGTTGGAGTGAAACCTGAAGGCCAGGCAGAACAACCTGTTGTAAAGTGAAATTAATTGCAAGCTTGTATCAGTGTCCCCCTGTGGTGAGATCTCGTCCGCAACCATGTTTGTTGCGAGACCTCGCCTTTAGACGGGCCTCAGGCGGAGAATCTTTTATAAGGGAGGTTTTATAAATGCATAGAAATAGATGGGTAATGGGGATTATTTTTCTGGTATTTTTTGGTTCCCTTTATTCGATTTTCTTTGAGAGCGGGGAGTTTGTAAGACCGTTTAACACTGAAAATCCGAAGAAAAGGATTAAACTGGGACTTGACCTTCAAGGAGGAATGAACCTTATGATGGAGGTCGATGAAAGTCAGCTTCCAAAAGGGCTTACTTTGAATGAAGCTGTGGACCGGGCTGTTGAGGTTGTAAGGAATAGAGTTGACCAGATCGGAGTCTCGGAACCACTGATACAAAAAGAAGGTACAAAATGGATTGTGGTTCAGCTTCCGGGGGTTAAAAACCCTGATGAAGCAAAAAAGATGATAGGTCAAACGGCTCTACTTGAATTTAAACTTGTTGATGATGCCGGAGATGTGGAAAAAGCAATTGAGGGCAAAGTTCCTAAAGGGGATGTCCTGCTTTACGATAAAGAGAACAAACCGTTCCTTCTTAAAGAAGAACAGCTTATGACAGGAGCTTCTTTAGCTAATGCAAAAATGAGCCTGGGCGGCGGGAGTTTTGGTTCGGAAATTGGAGTTGATTTTAGCCTGACCGATGAAGGTTCTAAAATATTTTCTAAAATAACAGGATCGAATATAAATAAACGGCTTGCAATAATCCTTGATAATCGGGTGATCTCAGCGCCGACTATAAACAGTAAAATATCAAGAAGAGGTCAAATTACGGGAAATTTTGACGACAAAGAAGCTAAGAATTTGGCGTTACTCCTCCGTTCCGGTTCTTTACCGGTTCCGATGAACATTATCAGTGAGAATGTGGTCGGGCCTTCGCTGGGTGCGGACTCTATTAAAAAAGGTCTGTATTCCGGAATGATAGGTTTACTGGCGGTACTCCTTATTATGGGTTTCTATTATAAGTTTTCCGGAGTAATAGCTGATATTGGGCTACTCTGCAATATTTTGTATCTGATGGGCGGAATTACCTTAATAGGCGCTACCTTAACTATGCCGGGTATTGCCGGTATTATCCTGACCATTGGTATGTCTGTAGACTCTAATGTTCTTATTCTTGAAAGAATAAGAGAAGAGCTGAGAACAGGTAAAACAGTCAGGGCTGCGGTAGATGCGGGATACAACCGTGCTTTCTGGACTGTAATTGATTCTCATGTTACGACCTTGATAACGGCTCTTATTCTGTTTGTTTTTGGGACAGGGCCTATTAAAGGTTTTGCTGTAACTCTGAGTATGGGTTGTGCTATCAGTTTATTTACTGCGGTTGTAGTTACAAAAGTTATTTTTGACTGGAGATTGTCCAGAGGTGAAGTTGAGAAACTTAGTATTTAGAACAAATTCTATTGCGGAGGGACGATGATTCAATTATTTGGTAATACGAAAATTAATTTTGTCGGGCTGAGATTTATAGCATATATAATATCCAGTGTGCTGGTTTTTTCCGGACTTTTTGCAATTGTTCAAATGTCCCGAGGAAAGGGTAATATTGGAATTGATTTTGCCGGAGGAAGTGTTGTTTCTATTAAATTTAAAAAAGAATTAGATGCTGGTAAGATCAGAGAAGTGCTTGATAAAAATGGGTTTAAAGATACGGGAATACAACAGATAGCCGATACGCCGACTGATCCAAAATTAAAGGTCTTGCTCAGGATCAAAGCTTCAAATGTCAAGATTGGTGGTTTGAAAGAGGCTATGACAAAAGTATTTACTGAAGGTTTTCCGGGTGAAGTATTTGAAATTGACCGGATTGAAGATATGGGTCCGATCGTAAGTGCAAAGCTTAAGGGTCAGGCATTCTGGGCAATATTTTTTGCGATACTTTCTATTATGGTCTATATCTGGTTCCGTTTTGAATTCAGATTTGGCCTGGCCGGTGCTGTGGCTACCCTTCATGACGTGCTGGCTGTTATTGGAATATTTTACTTTATGAATAAAGAGTTTACACTTCTCTTTGTTACTGCTCTTTTGACTCTGGCAGGCTACTCCTTGACTGACACCGTAGTTGTGTTTGACAGAATAAGAGAAAATCTAAAGATAAGAGTTAAAGATAATCTTGATACTATTATAAATTCCAGTGTAAACGAAGTGTTAAGCAGGACTTTTATGACTTCGCTTACAGTTCTTATCGTTGTGACGTCTTTGTTTTTATATGGAGGGGAAGTTATTCATGACTTTTCTTTTGCTTTGATGATGGGCGTTGTTATCGGAACATATTCCTCATGGTTTGTTGCGAGTCCTATACTTATTGAATGGGAGCATGCCATGGAGAGGAAAGCGGTTGTCGTAAAAAAATGACATATAATGCCCGCCGAAGGGCGGGCATTATTACTTTTGATATGGCCTGTATTTAAAAGGTTAAAATGACATACGAAGAAATAAGAGCAAAGTTATTAAAGAGCAATCCTCAGGCAGATATTCTCCTGCTTGATAGATGCAATAAACTTGCAGAAGAAGTTCATTCCTCTCAAAAACGGCTTTCCGGTGATCCTTATATGACCCATGTTCTAGAAGTGGCAAATATCCTGACGGATCTGAAAATGGATCCCTCTACCGTATCGGCGGGACTGCTTCATGATGTGCTTGAAGATTCTTCCCTGACCTTTGAGGAGCTTAAGAACCAGGTCGGCGAAGAGGTTGCAGTTATGGTTGAAGGTCTTACGAAACTTTCTTTTAAGATAAAGCCCGAGAAAGAGATAAGACAGGCTGATAATTTTAGAAAAATACTTCTGGCTATGTCCAAAGACATTAGAGTTATAATAATCAAACTTTCTGACCGCCTGCATAATATGCGTACCCTTCAGTTTCTTCCCGAAGAAAATCAAAAAGAAAATGCCGAGGAAACCCTTCAGATCTATGCTCCGCTTGCGCACCGGCTGGGCGTCGGGCGTCTTAAGTGGGAGCTTGAAGACCTGTCAATGAAATATCTTTATCCCAAAGAATATAAAGAAATAGGAGATAAAATATCGGACAAGAGGGTTCACCGGGAAAAACTTGTAGAAGAAGCTAAAACCACTCTTCTTTCAAAATTAAATGAACTTGGGATCAACGTTCAAATTATCGGACGGGCAAAACATTTTTACAGTATATTTCAGAAAATGAAAAGACTTAACAAAGAATTTGAAGAAATTTATGATATTACAGCGCTGAGGATTATTACAGATTCTATGGAAGAATGTTATTCCATATTGGGAGTTATACATTCTATTTTTAAACCGATTCCCGGACAGTTCGATGATTATATTGCAATGCCAAAAACAAACCTGTATCAATCACTGCATACAAATGTGATTGGGCCAACCGGTTTGCCTTTGGAGATCCAGATCCGGACCAGGGATATGAACGAAACAGCGGAGTTTGGTGTTGCTGCCCACTGGTATTATAAAGAAGGCGGGCAGAGGGATAAAAAATCAGAGCATAAAATTGAATGGCTGCGGCATCTTATAGAATGGATGACAGAAGTTAAAGACTCAAAAGAATTTATGGATCTCCTTAAAATGGACCTGTTTGGAGACGAAGTGTTTGTTTTTACGCCAAAAGGCGATGTTTTTGCGCTTCCTCTCGGGTCCTCCGCTGTTGATTTTGCTTACGCCGTGCATTCTTCCCTGGGCGACAAAATTATGGGGGCAAAAATAAACAACAAGATGTCTCAGATCCGTTCAGAACTTAAAACAGGGGATATTGTTGAAATTATTACTTCTGTACATTCAAAGCCCAATCCTGATTGGCTAAAGTTTGTCCGCACAAATAAAGCAAAACAAAAAATAAGGCATTTTCTGAAGATAAAAGAGGAAGAAGAGAAGGTTAAAATAAAGTAAAGATTGTTTGGGGTTAAGATGAGGAATATCATAGATTGGATTATATAGTAGTATAAAATTAACAAGGAGTTTTATGGAAAATAAAGCTTTACAGAAAATAAATTACGGTTTGTATATTGTAAGCGCCAAAAATGGCGGTAAATTCAACGGTCAAATTGTAAATACAGTTTTTCAAGTTACTTCCGAGCCGCCTAGTGTTGCAATTTGTATAAATAAAAATAATTTAACTTATGGTTATATTGATAAAGATAAAGCTTTCTCTGTTTCTGTGTTGGAAAAAGAAACGCCCATGATCTACATAGGAAAATTTGGATTCAAGAGCGGAAAAGATATTGATAAGTTTGTGGATACGAAGTATATTATAGGTAAGACGGGTGTTCCTGTTGTTATAGACTGGTCTTTAGCTTATTTTGAATGCGAAGTAATCTCTCAAACTGACGCAGGTACTCATGCTATATTCATCGGTAAAGTAGTAAATGAGGGTATTTTGCAGGAAGATAAAGAGGCTTTAACGTATGAATACTATCGGTCGATAAAAAAAGGCAAATCGCCGAAGAACGCACCAACATTTGCAGGAAACCGGTAAGTGTTTAGATGGTTGGAGGTTCGGAGGCTTGGCAAGATAGCAAGTTGAGCGAAGTTTAAATATCGAACCTTAAATCTTCGCGAAATCCGCCTAGGCGTAGAAAGCAGGGAAAACAGTGAGAAAAGTGAAGAAAGTTTTGCAATAATGAGTTTTTATATAATAATAACACATTAGTGTAAAACTCGTCACGCGCAACCCGCTACTCGTAACTTATTTTATATACAAGAGGTAATCAAATGTTAATTCTAGGCATCAACAGCAGTCCGAGAAAAGGCGGCAACACTGATATTCTTCTTGAATATGCTTTATCAGGTGCGAAAGCTGCGGGGGCTGTAATTAAGAGGATAAACCTTGGAGAGCTGAAGTATTCCCCATGTCTTTCCTGTCCTAATCAAAGAAAAGACGGAGTTTGTATTGTAAAAGATGATATGGACGAAATCTACTGTGCTTTTGAAAAAGCAGACGTGGTGATCATTGCTTCTCCTGTGTATTTCGGCAGTGTCTCAGCCCAGTTAAAGATGATGATAGACAGGTTTCAATGTGCCTGGACCGCGAAATATGTCCATAAAACAGTAAAAACAACCTTTAAAAAACAGGGCGCATTTATTTGTGTGGAAGCAAGCAATAAAATAAGTTTTTTTGAAAATTCCAGGTCAATTGTAAAAAACTTGTTTGTTACTCTTAATATAAAGTATTCAAAAGAATTGTTATGCTCTCAAGTTGAGGATAAAGGCGCAATATTAAATAAAAAAGATTTGTTGTCTAAAGCCGAAAAGCTGGGGAAAGAATTGATAAATATAAGTTTGTAAGGTTTAGAAGGTTTGTAAAGTAAGAGCAGGTAGAAAAGTTGAAGTATTTGATATAATAACACAATAATGTAAGACGTTACAGACTTTTATGGGCGGTGTTGCTATTACTTTTTGTTTTATCAATGGAATCCAGTAGCTTTGTAATCAGTGGAATCGTACTATCAAAGGAGGGATTATTTTATGGGTGTCAAATTTACAGGCAGCGATGTAGTGGAAATGGGGATTCAAATAGAAAAAAATGGGAAAGAATATTACGAAGAAGTATCCAAGTGCTCGAAATCTGGAAAAGCAAAAATAATATTTGAATTTCTTGAAAAAGAAGAACTGGAACATATTGAATTCTTTAATAAACTTTTGTCCGGGCTTGAAAAAGAGGAAATAGCGGAATCCTATCCCGGAGAGTATCATGAATACATCGAACATCTTTCTGAACTGCATGTTTTTACAAAAGAAGGGAAAGGCAAAGAAGCCGCTTGTAAAATAAAATCTGATAAAGAAGCGTTGCAGACGGCAGTAACTTTTGAAAAGGATTCTATATTGTTTTATTATGAGTTGAAAAACTTCATCTCAGTTAAAGACGGAAAAGTACTTGATGAGATAATTAAGGAAGAGCAGGGACATTTGTCGAAATTAACGGTACTTTTGAAAGAAATATAAAAAATACAGGTGCTGGGTGCTTGATTTATAATAAAGAGTTGTTTTAATATATGATACAAGATATTACGTTATAGACGTTATGGACTTTTAATGACTTTTATGGACGATTGTTTTTATTTTAAATTATGAAACAAAAATTATTTTACAGGAGGATAATATTATGGCGAGTGTAAAAGGTACTGAGACTGAAAAAAATCTTCTTGCATCTTTTGCGGGGGAGTCACAGGCGCGGAATAGGTATACATATTTTGCTTCTGTGGCAAAAAAGGAAGGATTTGAACAGATTGCATGGTATTTTAGTGATACTGCGGATAACGAAAAAGAACATGCAAAAAGATTTTTTAAATTTCTGGAGGGAGGGGATCTGCAGATAACGGCGACATATCCTGCGGGAATTATAGGAACGACGAAGGAAAACCTGAAAGCCTCTGCGGCAGGGGAAAAACATGAATATACGGTTTTATATCCCGAAGCTGCAAAAATAGCCGAAAAAGAAGGTTTTAAAGAGGTTGCTGCGCTGTTTAGAGCTGTCAGTAAAGCTGAAATGTTGCATGAGGGTCGTTATAATAAACTTATGGCTAACTTGGAAAAAGGAAGTGTCTTTAAAAAGAGCGGTACGGTTAAATGGAAATGCAGAAATTGCGGATATATGCATGAAGGCCCGGAGGCTTTGGAACAATGTCCTGCTTGCTTGCATCCCAAAGCATATTTTGAGCTTTTCTGTGAGAACTATTAAATAATACCTGGTTTGTATATTATAAAAACCCCTGCCTTTTATTAAAGATGCGGAGTTTTTATTGAATATACCGCAACAAAATGATAAAATCCGATAAATGCGTTACTCCTGAGGGATCAACCCGGAAGGAGATTAGTTTGGGGGAAAAATGTCTGCAGTTTTACTCGATGGAGAATCAGTTGCAAAAAAGATCAAAGAAGGTTTAAAAAAAGAGATAGAAGGTTTTAACTCCCGGGGTAAAGAGCTAAAACTTATTGCTGTTCAGGTGGGAGAAAATGCTGCCTCACGTGTATATGTTAACCAGCAAAAAAAAGCTTGTGAAGAGATGGGATTGAAATACGAACTTAAAGAACTTGCTTCAACTACTACAGAAAAAGTGCTTTTAGAATATATAGAAAGTTTAAATAATGACGCATCGGTTACAGGGATAATTCTTCAGATGCCTCTCCCTAAAGAGATTGATCCTAAAAGTGTTCAAATAAAGATATCGCCAAAAAAAGATGTTGAAGGTTTAAACCCGTATAATATGGGGCTTTTGGTCTATGGGAAACAGGTTGTAGCGCCCTGCACGGCGCTGGGCGCGGTGGAACTTCTAAAAAGCAGCGGGGTTGAATTAAAAGGTAAGGAAGTTGTCATAATAGGCCATAGTGAAATAGTCGGGAAACCTATTTTATTACTTATGCTTCAATCTTTGACTGAATCTCCCACTCCTACGGTCTGTCATATCGCGACCAAGGATACACCGTCACATACAAAGAAGGCTGATATTGTTTTCGTTGCTGTAGGAAAACCGGGCTTGGTTAAAGCCGAGATGCTTAAAGCGGGATCCATTGTTATAGATATAGGTATTAACAGGGTCCCTGTGCTTGATGCGAACGGGGTTCATGTGGCAGATGAAAAAACCGGAAGGCCAAAAATGAAGACAGTAGGAGATGTTGATTTTGAGAAGGCAAAAGAAGTTTGCGGGATGATCTCACCTGTCCCAGGGGGTGTAGGTCCTTTGACCGTTACAATGCTTATTAAAAACACAATAGAATGCGCTAAATGGCAGGGCGAATAGCGGATCAGTCCGCAAGGAATCATGATGAAAATGAAAAAGATAATAGCAGTTTTAATTGTAGTTTTTGCGCCGTTTTTTGTTTATGGGGATGCGGAAAGACTGGATCTTTTGAAAGAAACAGTAATTAATTATCCGAAGTTTACATTAGAGAAAGGATATTATTCTACCGGAGCGGAGATGATAGATACCACCGAAGCTGATCCGGTCTGCGTTGAAGCTGCTTTTCCAGAAAAATGTTCAATTGTTAAAATATTTATTTTGACGGGAAAGACAAAAGTTACATCAAATCTTAACGGAGTTAGGGAAGTTTCAACAATGTATAACTTCGTAGTTGAAGCAAAAACGCAATATGGAGATTTTAAAGAGATAAGAAAGTTTATGAACAATACCGTTACAAAAATAGAGATAAAGGAAAAGGTTAAGACAGATTGCATTAGGATACGGGTGCTTCCTTATAGAGAAGGCTCAGCCAAATGTTTTGGAGATATGTCTTTTGAGGTCTGGGGTTATAAAGGAGATGAACCAAAACAGGAAAAAATAAAAATAAAGACAAAAGCAGATGCAAAAAAAGCTTTCAAGTTAAATGAAATAACGGCTAAAGAGTATATGCAATTCCTTAAGGACCTGACGGAATAATAAAAAACACGCCTTTTTCACCTACGCCTAAGTTAAAAGGAGCAGGGCTTTTATTATTGACTACAAATATTTTCTATGTTAGTATTTTTAAACAGAGCAGTAATTTAAAGGGTTTTTAGAATAATTTAACACAGGAGAATGAAGTAATAATATAAATCAGTGAAATCCTGTAGTTTTGTAATCGGTGGAATCTATTTAGAGAAAAGGGAAAATTAATGCATTATTTTGGGTTCAAGAAGGGTCAGTTATATTGTGAAAATGTAAAAGTTTCAAGTATAGCAAAAAGTACAGGAACACCTGTTTATATATACAGCAAAAGGACTATTGTTGAGCATTATAGAAAAATAGATGAAGCTTTTAAGGGTACGGATCATTTGATCTGCTATGCGTTAAAAGCCAATTCAAACTTTGCAATAATAAAATTGCTGCAGAAGGAAGGTTGTGGCGCAGATATAGTATCGGGAGGCGAGCTCTATAAAGCGCTTAAATCAGGGATTTCTCCTTTGAAAATTGTATATGCAGGTGTAGGTAAAACAAGAGATGAAATTAAGACTGCTATTAAAAGCCGGATCTTTATGTTTAATATTGAATCAATGCCGGAAGCTGAACGTATAAATTCAGTAGCGGGAAAACTTGGCAAAAAGGTTGAAGTAGCTCTCAGGATAAATCCTGATGTAGACCCGGATACGCATCATTATATTACTACCGGTAAAAAAGAGAATAAATTCGGTATTAATATCAGTAAAGCTAAAGAGTTTTTCCTTGCTACCGGCAGGTTGAAGAACTTGAAAGTATGCGGGATCCATACCCATATAGGCTCGCAGATAACGAAGGTGGAACCTTATATAATGGCTTTAAAGAAGGTTATTGCCCTTAAAAAAGAACTTGAGAAGATAGGGATTATTATTACAAGGCTTAATATAGGCGGGGGTTTAGGCATAATTTATAAGAACGAAAATCCTGAAACGCCTGCAAGTTTTGCCAAAAAAATACTTCCTCTTCTTAAACCTCTGGGAGTTAAGGTTATACTGGAGCCAGGCAGGTTTATTGTCGGAAATTCGGGGATAATGGCGGCCCAGGTACAATACATAAAAATCGGGGAAGTAAAGAATTATGTTATATTAGATGCCGGTATGAATGATTTTATCCGGCCTTCCCTTTATGGTGCCTATCATGATATTGTTGCGGTTAGAAAAACTAAGGGTAAGATTAGAGCTGATGTTGTGGGACCTATTTGCGAATCAGGGGATTTTTTCGGGAAAAACCGGGTACTTCCGGGGGTCAAAGACGGTGATTATATGGCTGTAATGAGTGCCGGTGCTTACGGGTTCTCAATGTCTTCCAATTATAATTGCAGGCGTAAACCCGTTGAAGTCCTTGTAGACGGTTCTAAATATAAAGTAATTAGAAGAAGAGAGAGTTTTGCGGATCTTTTTAAGGAAGAAAAGGCATAAAATGAAAAGTGTTGCATTTTCAAAAATGAGCGGTACCGGTAATGATTTTATTATTATAGATAACCGGAAAGGCGTAATAGCAAACAGTAAAAAGTTCGCTCTGGCAGTTTGTAACAGAAAAAGATCCGTCGGCGCTGACGGTGTATTACTTGTTGAAAGATCTAAAGTTGCGGACTATAAAATGCGGATTATTAATTCTGACGGTTCGGAAGCCGGTATGTGCGGTAATGGTATACGCTGTATTGCCATGTTTGCCTTCTTGAAAAAGATTGCAGGAAAAGAGCAGTCTGTAGAGACCTTGTCCGGTCTTAAAACGGTTACAATAACGGATTCCGGTAAAGGAGTCGTTGACGTCAATATGGGAGTGCCTAAAGATGAAAAATTTGGAATACATGTAAGAACATGTGGAAAGAGTTTTCTCGCATATTATGTCAATACAGGTGTTCCGCATACGGTCGTGTTTAATAAAAATGTAAATGTTGCAGTAGATGGCAGACAGATAAGGTATCATAAAGTATTTAAACCTGCAGGTACGAATGTTGATTTTGTAAAGGTCATAGATAAACATACAATAAGGGTCCGCACGTATGAAAGAGGTGTCGAGGAAGAGACGGATGCCTGCGGCACAGGGGCAACAGCTTCCGCTTATATTACAAATATGCTTTGCAAGACAAAATTTCCCGCGAAGGTTGTAACTTCTGGCGGGGACATTTTGAAAATAGACGCTGATGAAGACGGGAATTTATACATGTCGGGTAAAGTTACAAATATTTGTGAAGGTAAAATATTCTATTGACCAAATACCTTCCTCCCCTTTTAGAAAAGGGGAGGAAGGTATGGTAAGGAGAGAAATAAATGTTTGAAGGTTTAGTAACAGCGCTTATTACTCCGTTTAAGAACTATAAAGTTGATGAAGCGAGAGTAAAAGAAAATGTGGAGTTTCAAATAAAGAATAAAGTCTCCGGACTTCTGCCTTGCGGCACAACGGGTGAATCTCCGACTTTGTCTAATGAGGAGCATAAAAAAGTAATTCAATTGGTTTTAAAAGCAGCAAAAGGCAGAGTTCCTGTTATGGCCGGCACCGGTTCGAATTCTACGGATGAAGCAGTTGAGCTTACCAGATATGCAAAAAAGATAGGCTGCGATGCTGCGCTCATGGTCTCTCCATATTACAATAAGCCGACGCAAAAAGGGCTTTATATGCATTTTAAGAAAGTAGCTGACACTGTCGATATTCCTATAATGCTGTATAACATTCCGGGGCGCACGGGCGTAACGATAGAAACAGCTACTATGCTAAAATTAAAAAATGACTGTAAAAATATTATAGGAGTAAAAGAAGCTACCGGTAGTTTGGATATGACAAGCCAGATCATCTCTGCCTGCGGAAAAGATTTCTGCGTTATGTCGGGTGATGACAATCTGACTCTGCCTATCATGTCTGTCGGCGGAAAAGGGGTTATCTCCGTAATTTCTAATATTATGCCGGGAAAGGTTGCTGAAATGACCGCGGCTTATGCAAGAAAGGAAATTAAAAAAGCGATTGAGCTTCATTATTTCCTGTTTCCGCTGATCAAGGCGGCGTTTATAGAAACAAATCCTATTCCTATAAAAACTGCGATGATGCTTGCCGGTATGGATACAGGGGAAATGCGTCTTCCAATGTGTGAAATGGAAGATGGAACTTTTGAAAAATTAAAGGAAGTTTTGAAGGGTTACGGGCTAGTGAAGTAGAAAGGGAAGCAGAGAAAGCAAGGACAGAAAAAGAAGAAAGAGAAGTTGAGCAAAGGTATAAATATTAAACCATAAACCCTTTGCGAAATCCGCCTATGCGGAGGAATGGAGAGAATATGATAAAAGTTATAATTATAGGCGCCGCGGGAAGAATGGGGTCGGTAATAACTAAAAATATTGCAGCAGAAAAGGGTGTTACTATTGCAGGGGTAATTGAAAGTGCGAAGTTTCCGGGAATAGGTAAGGATATTGGATATGTTACCGGCAACGGTAAAATCGGTGTAAATTTGTCTTCTAATCTTTCAGAGATCGCGGCAAAATGCGATGTAATAATTGATTTTACTTTGCCGGCTTCTTCTTTGAAAAATCTCGAAATTGCCGTTAAATTCAAAAAGGCTGTTATTATAGGAACGACCGGTTTTAATGATGCAGAAAAAAAGCTGATAGCTGCAGCGGGAAAAGCTATTCCTGTTGTTTTTGCTCCAAGCATGAGCATAGGGGTGAATCTTCTTTTTAAGCTTGTAAAGGAAGCTGCTGAGGTCCTTAAGGGCTATGATGCTGAGATAATCGAGACCCATCACCGTTTCAAAAAAGATGCTCCTTCAGGGACGGCTTTAAGGCTCGGTGAAAGTATAGCCTCCGGGAAGGGTGTTGATTTTAAAAAAAATACTATATTCGGCAGGGAAGGTATTGTAGGCGAAAGAAAGCCCGGTGAAATTGCTATTCATGCAGTTAGATCCGGAGATGTTGCAGGCGAGCATGTCGTTTCATTTGGAACAATAGGCGAAAGGATCGAACTGGTACATAAAGCTTCCAGCCGAGAAGCCTACGCAAGCGGGACCATTCTTGCAGTAAGGTATATTTACAAGGCAAAAGCAGGGCTTTATGATATGCAGGATGTACTGGGGCTTAAGTGAGAAAAGAAATTACGATTGACGAATGACAATTGACAAATTTATGAAGGCGAAATAAAGAGATTCACCGAATTATTTTCAATAAAGGACTGGATAATGAAAATAGAAGTTGCTGAACGCTTAAAAAAACTTCCTCCTTATCTTTTTATTGAAATAGATAAAATGAAAAGGAAGGCAAGAGAGGAAGGCGTTGATATAATTGATCTCGGTATCGGAGATCCTGATCTGCCGACTTTGCAACCTATTATCGAAGAGATGCAAAAAGAGATCTGGGATGCAAAGAATCATCAGTATCCGCTTGGTTCAGGATTAAAGGATTTTAGAACTGCGGTTACGGACTGGTATAAAAAACGTTTTGATGTTGATTTTGATTCTGATACCGAAGCAATGGCTTTGATCGGCTCGAAAGAGGCTATCGGACATTTACCCCTGGCTTTCATTAATCCGGGGGATGTTGTCCTTATCCCTGATCCCGGGTATCCGGTATATAATGCCGGGACCATATTTGCGGAAGGTGTTCCCTATATAATGCCGTTACTTGAAAAAAATGGGTTTCTTCCGGATCTTGACATTATTCCTGCCGGTATTTTAAAGAAAGCAAAATTAATGTTTATAAACTATCCGAACAACCCTACGGCGGCGGTTGCGCCAAACTCTTTTTTTGATAAAGTTACAGCCTTTGCGAAAAATAATAATATTATTGTCTGTCATGACGCAGCCTACTCTGAAATGTACTATGAAGGTAAAAAGGTTTCCAGCTTTTTTAATGCAAAAGGTTCTAAAGATGTAGGGATTGAAATGCATTCCTTCTCGAAAACTTTCAATATGACCGGATGGCGTCTTGGTTACGCCGTCGGGCATAAAGATCTAATAGCAGGACTGGCTTCAATAAAGGGTAATCTTGATTCGGGGCAGTTCCATGCTATACAGAGGGCGGGAATAAAGGCTTTAAACCTGCCGGAAAAGTGGACTGATGATCTCCGTAAAATATACGAAGCTCGGAGAAATGTGCTTGTATCCGGTTTAAGATCACTGGGCTGGGGTGTTAATGATCCTAAAGCAACTTTTTACGTGTGGATCAAGGTGCCTGAAGGATTTAAAGATAAAAATAAAACTGTCGTTTCAATTTCAAGCGAATTTGTTAAATTTCTTCTTAAAAATTGCGGGATTGTTTCAACTCCGGGAGTCGGTTTTGGCGTGTATGGAGAAGGTTATATCAGAATGACTATTTGCACCACGGAAGAACGTCTTAATGAAGCAGTTAAACGGTTAAAGGAAAAATGCCGGTTTTGAAAGCCTATATATCCATAGGAAGTAATCTGGGAAACAGGCTTGTTAATTTAAAAAAATCAGTGCTGCTTTTGTCAAAATATGGTAAAATTAAGGTAATAAGAGTGTCTCCCCTGTATGAGACAGAACCTGTAGGCGAGGTCAAACAGGGTCTTTTTTTAAATGGAGTAGTAGAAATAAAAACAACGCTTGATCCCATAAAGCTTCTCTCTGTCTGCAAAGAAATTGAATCAGAGATGAAAAGGAAAAAGACGGTAAAATGGGGGCCAAGAGTAATTGATCTGGATATAATTCTTTATGGGACAGGGGTTGTTAAGCTGAAAGGTCTGACGATCCCTCATAAGGAAATTAGTAAAAGAGAGTTTGTTCTTAGGCCGCTTGTGGATCTAAATAGTAAAGGCCGTCACCCTGTTTTTAAAAAGAGTTATTTAAGACTGCTGAAAGATATAAAAGGCGGGAAAAAAGTAAAAAAATATGGAAAAAGCGTTTAATCATAAATACATAGTGGTCGAGGGACCTATCGGGGTAGGAAAGACCAGTCTTGTTGATCTAATTGGCCAGGAATTCCGATTCAAACAGATACTTGAGGTGGTAGAAGAAAATCCTTTTCTTCCTAAATTTTATAAAGAGATGAAAAACTTTGCTTTTCAAACGCAGATCTTCTTTCTTTTGAACAGGTACAAGCAGCAGCAAGCCTTGTTCCAAAACGAGTTGTTTTCTTCCGGTATTATGGCGGATTACCTCTTTGAGAAAGACAGGATATTTGCTTATGTTAATCTGGATGAGAGCGAGCTGGTGCTGTATGAAAAACTTTATGCTATTTTAAAACCGCAGGTGCCGAAACCGGACCTGGTTATTTATTTGCAGGCAAATACGGATACACTTATTAAAAGGATAAAAATGCGGGGCCGTACTTATGAGAAAACAATAGGTCATGATTACCTGGACCGTTTAAATAAAGCTTATAATGAGTTCTTCCTCAGGTATAAAGAAACGCCGCTACTTATTATTAATACCAACGAAATAGATTTTGTCCATAAGATGGGGGATCTAAACGATCTTATTAAGACTATCAGGGAAATGAAAACAGGGACAAAATATTACCTCCCCATAAGTTCCTAAGGATGCAATGAAAGTTATTTCAAAAATAGCAGAGATGACTTCCTTTTCCAAAAAACAAATAGCCAAAGGTAAAGTTATCGGATTTGTTCCTACTATGGGGTACTTGCATGAAGGACACCTCTCTCTGGTCAAACAGGCAAAAAAAGAGTGCGATATCGTAATTGTAAGTATTTTTGTTAATCCGACACAGTTTGGCCCTAAAGAAGATCTTGTGGCTTACCCAAGGGACTTAGAGCGTGATCTGACGTTATTGGAACCGATTAAGGCGGATATTGTATTTCATCCGGAAGCTTTAGATATGTATCCCTCAGGCTTTAAAACGTATGTTAACATTGAAGATGAGCTGACCCGGAGACTCTGCGGTGCATTCCGTCCTGTTCATTTCAAAGGTGTTACCACGATAGTTGCGAAATTATTTAATATAGTCCTGCCGAACAACGCGTACTTTGGACAAAAAGACGCCCAGCAGTGTGCGGTAATAAAAAAGATGGTCAAAGATCTTAACTTTCCGTTAAAGATAATTGCTTTGCCTACGGTTAGGGAAAAGGACGGCCTGGCTATGAGCTCAAGGAATATTTACCTTAACCCGGAAGAAAGAAGGTCAGCTCCCGCAATATATGCGTCGCTTTTATTGGCAAAAAAAATGATAGATAAGGGAGAACTCCGGGCGAAAAAAATTATCATTGCCGTAAAAAAAGAATTAAATACCATGAAAAATGCAAAGATCCAGTATATTTCGGTTGTTAATTCTGAGAATTTGGAAGATTTAAAGACCATTTCCGGAGAAGTGATTATAGCCGTAGCGTTAAAACTCGGAAAAACCCGGTTAATAGATAATATAATAATATCAGCATGAAAGAATATTAAATGTTCTTATTTGACGAAGTTGAAAAGATTGCAGGAAATTTTGTCGGTGAAACTTACAAATTCGTGGATTTTCATTTCTCCAACCTGTTAAAATCGATAAAATCCGTAAAAGGTAATGCCCGTGTTATGATAGTTTCTGTTCCTTTTTGGGCCATACCTATGACGTGGCTTGGGGTGTATCAATCAATATTTGCAAAGCATCTGGGTGTAACCGACAGGGAACTGGGTTTTATTGCAAGTTTGGGGATGCTTGTGCAGATTGGAACAACGGTATTTGGCGGTTACGTTGCTGACAGATGGGGAAGAAAAAGAACGGTTATATTCTGTGACACTCTATGTTTTTTAACTGCATTTACTTTTCTTCTTTTTGCAAAAAATATCTGGTTTTTCGTGTTCTATATAATTTTTCTTAATTTAAGGTATGTGGGCTTTCCGGCCTGGAAATGTTTATGTCTTGAAGGAGCTAAACCCTCAAATAGAAGTCAGGTATTCTCCCTGAATAATCTTACGGGAGCTTTAAGCTCTTTGTTTGTCCTGTTTTCCGGTATTTTTATAGATAAATTCGGGATTGACGGGGGTACGAGGGTAATTATAGGCTTTTGTATCCTTGGAGTTTCAGCCGGGATATTTTACAGACAAAAATATTTGACAGATTCTTTTAGCAGTAAAAAACTGGTAAACGAAATAAAGAAGGAGAACAGCTTTAATTTAAAAAAATATTATACTGATGCTTTGAAAAAGATCTATTTTAATAAAACTATATTTTGGATCCTGGTTTTACAGATCATGGTTGTCTTTACTTTCAGTATGTGGAACCTTTACTGGCCGATATATTTTACGGACCAGAAAGGGCTGGGTTTGAAACCTGCCGACCTTCCCATATTTTCATTGATAAGTTCAATGGTCGGTATTACTTCAACTTTTCTCGCTATTTCTTTAGTAAAACAAAATATATATAAAAAGGTTCTGACCTATGCGTCAATACTTCCTATTTTTGGAGCAATAATTTACATTATCACCCCTCCTAATACAATGTATTTATTAGCGCTGAGTTTTATCATTAATAATATATTTGCTTCATTATACGGGCCGATAACCGAAAGCATGGCGGCGGATTCAATGAATGAAAAAGAACGGGCAAGATTGTTCTCCGTTTTTAGTACAATATTATATCTTTTTTGTGTTCCTTCCACAGCCCTGGCAGGTATATTATATTCTATCTGGCCAAGATTACTTTTTATTGTTATTTTATTGCTGACCATTTTAACTTTTATTCTTATTAAGATTAAGATAAAATACCGGCCAAGCTCTGTCCTTTTAGTGAAAAACCTGAAATAAGCAAGTGAAATAAGTTAAATCATGAAATGACAGCGATTCCGCAACTATAATAAATAGCCCTATAAAAACCTGTATATACCCTGAGAAAAACGATTATTACCTGTTTAAGCAAATTCGC
>MFGV01000052.1 GCA_001778375.1 Candidatus Firestonebacteria bacterium RIFOXYD2_FULL_39_29 | reverse complement strand
TAATCATCCTGTTGATTTCAAAAAGTATGCCAAATTACACGATTCTTTCAAGATTTCTGCCTAAAATTTTAACAAAGAACAGAGATATATACACCTTTGCTCAACTTGTTCGCTTTCGCAAGCAGGTCCGGTCTTTTTTCTTTTGTCAGTTTTAGCGATTCTTCTCTTCTCCACTTGGCAATCTTTTCGTGATTACCCGAAAGAAGTACTTCCGGTACTTTTTTTCCCTTATAATCTGCAGGGCGTGTGTAATGCGGGTAGTCAAGTAAGCCTTCCATAAACGACTCGTTTTTAGCAGACTCTTTATTCCCCAGCACTCCCGGAAGGAGCCTCATAACGGCGTCAACAATAAGCATCGCCGGTATTTCCCCGCCGGTCAGGACATAATCTCCGATTGAAACTTCTTCGTCGATATAATCCTTAACCCTCTCGTCAAACCCTTCATAATGCCCGCAAACAAAAATCAGATTCTTTTTTCTGGCTAATTTTTTTGCCATATCCTGGTCAAACTTTTTACCCGCCGGCGTTAAAAGGATCTTAAAACCTTTTTTCTTTTTTTCTACATTCTTTAAGCACTTCGCGATCGGCTCTACCTTCATCACCATTCCCGCCCCGCCGCCGTACGGTGCGTCATCGGTAGTATTGTGTTTATCTTCCGCGTAATCTCTTAAATTATGTACCGTTACTTCCAACTTCCCTTTTTCTATGGCCCTTTTAAGAATGCTTGAACCAAGCACCGAGTCAAACATTGAAGGGAATATTGTAATTATGTCGACATGCATTAAGCTGTTTTAGTATTCTTAAGAAGCTTTAATACGGTGTTAGACAGTCTCGCGCCTTTTTTTACCCACTCGTCAACTTTCACCCTGTCGATTATCAAACCTTTCACTCTGTCAAACGGGTTGTAGCTTCCAAGTATTTCTATATTCCTTCCGTCTCTCGGGAACCTGTGGTCGGCAACAACAATTCTATACCTCGGTTTCTTAGTCGTTCCCGTTCTTACCATTCTGATCACTGTAGACATTTAATAACTCCTCCTACGAAATAGATTCCACTGATTACAAGGCTTCAGGATTCCACTGATACAAACCTTTTTTACTTCCTTTACTTCTTCTACTGCGCTTTCTGCACTTGCTTCACTTACTGTCTTTGCTTTCCTTGCTGCTTTCGTATTTTTTAAAGAAAGCATCCTTGGCTTCAAGGAAGCGATCTTCTTTAATAGCTGTTTTAATAGTAGCTAGTAATTTTATCATAAATGCGAGGTTATGTAAAGTATTCAGTTGCTTTGCCGTGTATTCTCCCATGTTTATAAGGTGCCTTAAATACGATTTTGTGAAGTTTTTACAGGTATAACAATCACATTCCGGGTCCAGTGGCGACAAATCATTACTATATATAGAATTACGGATAATAATTCTACCACCGCTAGTGTATATCGACCCGTTTCGGGCAATCCGGGTAGGCATAACGCAATCAAACATATCCACGCCCCGTTCCACAGCTGCCCAGATGTCTTCCGGGGTTCCGACCCCCATTAAATACCTCGGCTTATTTTCAGGCATGAACGGCTCTACGACATCCACCATGCCATACATCAAGTCTTTGCTTTCACCGACAGAAAGCCCGCCGATAGCATAACCGTCAAAATCAATCCCCGTAATTTCCTTCGCGCTTCTTATTCTTAGATCTTCAAAAACACTCCCCTGAATAATTCCAAAGAGCGCCCTGTCTTTACTGTCATGCGCATTACGGCACCTCTTCGCCCAATCTGTAGTTCTCGCCAGTGCTTTTACCGCATACTCTTTCTCGCAAGGATTAGACACGCACTCATCAAACGTCATAATAATATCCGCGCCGAGCGTATTTTCTATCTCCATAACTTTTTCCGGAGTGAACATATGCTCCGACCCGTCCAGAAACGACTGAAATAACACCCCTTCTTCTGTTACCTTGCGAAGTCCCTTCAAAGAAAACACCTGAAACCCGCCGGAATCGGTAAGGAGCGGTCTGTCCCACCCGATAAATTTATGAAGTCCCCCCGCATTTTTTATAACATCCATCCCCGGCCTCAAATAAAGATGATAAGTATTCCCAAGCATAATCTCAGTCCCTATCTCCTTCATATCCCGCATAGTCATCGCCTTAACAGTCCCGGTAGTTCCGACAGGCATAAACACCGGCGTCTCAAGATCCCCGTGAGGAGTACTAATAATCCCATGCCGCGCTTTAGTATGTTTTTCTTTTTTAAGCAGTTTAAAATTCATTGTGTCCTTTTTATCTAAAAATTATCGCAATTCGCTTACGGTTATTTCCATTTCTATTTTCTTGAAAAAAGAAAGATTTTGTTTTTTGCCATCCCACTTATCTACATACTCTAACTTTTCAATGTCAAAATCTTTTACTTTTATAGTCATATTATATTTTTCAAATTCAACATTCCTGAACTCTTCTCTTTTGCCATTCACTACCCCAAGAAACGGTAACGCATTTACCCCTTCATCATAGTGCCATGCAAATACACCATCAGCACTTGGTCCATGGTTTGGTGCATTTAAGACCTTTAAAAAGCCAAGATCTTTTTTTAGATCTACATTATCTCCTTTTTTTAAAGTTATATAATAATTGTAAACCTTATTCTTGTCAACGCTCGCATATCCATCCGCTAGAACCCATAAATATATATCATCCCATATTTTCACAAGAAAACATATTTTATCCCCATATTTCAATGCTTTCAATCCCTCGGCGTCCAGTTGTTTTGCTTTGAAAATCATGGTTTTGCTTCTTTTATATTTTAGGGAACCTGTAGGTCCGCAGCCGGCGACCATCAGAAGCATCATAAGAATCAATAATATTTTCTTCATTATTCCACCTTGCTTCCTATTCTTTTTCGTTTTTTGCTAAACCTCCCCGTCAAATTCATTTTTGACGAGGTCTCGCCTAAAGGCGGACAAACTTCCGTCCTATTCTACCATAACAAGCGATAGCGTCGCACTTGATAATCTCATTGTGTTTCGCATACCAATTGTTGCGACACTGTCGAAACAATCTGATCTTTTGTTCCACGTTCGACAACCTGAAACATCAAAATCCTAAGGTGCCAAATTGGCACCTTAGAAAACTGCTGTATTTTCGCTCTTGCCAAACATCAAACCATCCAACCGTCCAAGCATCATTTCTACCCATCGGCTTTCTCGCCTCGATAAAATACCGCATGATCTGGTCATTTACCCGTATTGCAATGTCACTTTCTAAAATACTTGAAAGCTTTGCTATACCTAATTCCGTAAAAGCATAGGGCAATTGGTATGAATACTTCAGTTCTTTGAGGTGGTCGCAATTTGCGACCACCTCTGTTTTCTCTTGTTGGTTTAATTGAAACATGGTATCTTCGTTATCAAATCTTTTAATATGCCTTCTTACCGACTCATTTAGCCTTTTTGTTTCCACTCCATACAATCCGGCCAAATCCCTGTCCAGCATTACTAACTGCCCTCTAACCCGAAATACTTTTTCCTCTATCAAATTAAACAAAGCTTCTTTGTCATTCATTGTGCTGCCCCCTTGAGTCTTGAGATACCTTGATTTTATCACAAACACATTACGAAAACAAAGAAATTACCCTGATTTTGATAATTGTAGTTGCCTGATTAATCAGGCACGCTCGATAAATCGAGCAACTACAAAAGAAAAAGGACAGAAAGGTTTTTGCCCGTCCGCTAACACTTTTTGGCGGATTTACTTTTCTTGTCGAATATTTTCATTTTTGGAAGCTTTTCAAAAGGATAGTTAATACTTTTTTCAGTAAAATATTTTGATTTTTGTTTGGTTTTTCTTCGCAGTTTATTTGTAAGCTCTCCGGCAACACCCCCGCCGACCGAACCGCCGCGACTTTTTAACGCTTCTTTTAATGCGTATGCACATTCCGGGCAGCCTCTGTTTTTTCTATAAATGACTTCTCTCATCCAAACATGCCCAAGCTCGCAAATCCACCAAATTTTTTTATTTGAGCCCGGAAGAACATCTTCAGGCGTCAATTTTCCGTTTTTCGTCGGATGCCATTCTTTAGCCAGCCTTGGATTCTTTGCAGCAAGGCAATTTTCCATAGAGGCCTTAACACCCGAACAATAAGGACAGCCATGTCCTTTATTTCTGCTTACTACAATCGCTTGCCATTCATGTCCGTGCTTACATATCCACCATGCTTTTCTACTTGTCCCGGGAACAACATTTTCCGGTAGAAGCTCTCCATTTCTCGTCGGATGCCATTCCTTTGCCAGTTTTGGATTTAACGCCAAGAGAGATGTTACCGCTGATACTTTTCTATTACAACAAATAGAGCATTTTGAGCCTTCTTTTCTACTGCTTATAGCCGTTTTCCACTCGTGTCCTTTTTTGCACATCCACCAGACCTTACGTCCAGATTTTGATGTAACTCCGGATGGTTTCAATTTCCCGTTCTTTGTCGGATGCCATTCCTTCGCAAGTTTCGGCTTTATGGTTAAAAGAGAGAATTCTGAAGATACATACAGATGACTGCAATAAGGACATTTATTACCTCTGTTTCTTCTGTTAATAACAGCCTGCCATTCATGACCTTTTTTGCATTTCCACCATGCTTTGACCGGAGAGCCTAGTGTTACTTTTCCAGGAGTTAAATTTCCGTTTCTTGTTGAATGCCATTCTTTTGCAAGATTTGGATTTATTGTAGCAAGGCAATTATCATCGCAGACCTTCCGACCTGAGCAGAAGGGACAGAGGTTTCCGCTATTTCTGCTTATGCCTGTTGCTCTCCATTCATGACCTTTTTTGCATCGCCACCAGATAAACTTTTTCGTATTAGCAAAAACATCCTTGGAAGTCAAGGCACCATTCATTGTCGGGTGCCATTCTTTTGCAAGTCTTGGATTTGTCGCAGAAAGGGAATTCTCATTGCAAATTTTTCCACCACCGCAATAAGGACATCCGTATCCTTCACTTCGACTACTACATTTTGCTCTCCATTCATGACCTTTTTTGCACCGCCACCAGAAATACCTTTTTGTAGTAGCAAATACATTTTCCGGCTTCAGGTTTTCATTTTTTATTGGGTGCCATTCTTTTGCAAGTTTTGGATTTTTTGCAGCAAGTGAATTATCTTTGCAGATCCTTCTGCTAGAGCAATAATGACAGCCGCTTCCCCTATTCCTTTTATTAACAGATGCTTTCCACTCATGTTTTCTCTTGCACTTCCACCATACTTTTTTTTCAGTTCCGGAAGTTACATCGTGCGGTGTCAACCCCGCATTCTTTTTATAGCTCCATTCTTTCGCCAGTTCTGGGTTTACTGCAGCAAGAGAATTATCTCCGCACACCTTCTTTCCTGCGCAATAGGGACACCCTATCTTTACGTTTTTATATTCTTTAGCCTGCCACTCGTGCCCCTTTTTACATATCCACCAAACCTTTTTCCAGGTTACTCCGGGAAAATCAGCCGGTTTCAATTTTCCATTTTTCGTCGGGTGCCATATTTTTATCTTGTCAAGTTTAGCATATCTATCTTTCTGATTATTTTTTCCGAGCAACATACTATTTTTTCTCCCATTCATCTTCATTGATGAAACTTTTATCGTGAATAATGTTTTTCTCTCGTATCATATTCAAAATATAACCGTTTTTTATTTATTCTTTGCCTTTGCTTTCAACTGCTTCGCCTTGTCTTTGTTTTTTTTAAAACCTATTTTACCGGTTGTTTTGTAAGGTATTTTCTTGTGACTTTGATAGCTGTCTAATAGCGAAAAGATTGCTTCAATGCTGACGTCGGTTTTCTTCAGTTTTTCATGGATGAATTTAAAATTAGCTTCAACATACTTTCTAAAATCATCATTTTTCGATTCAAGCTTTCTCGTCGCAATAAAACACCGCATGATCTGGTCATTTACCCGTATTGCAATATCGCTTTCTAAAATACTTTAAAGTTTCGCTATACCTAATTCAGTAAAAGCATAAGGCATATATTTGATGTTTTCGCCTCTCTTCAAGGTCGCAAATTGCGACCTTGAAGCTTCGCTATATTCCAGCTGTGTTATTTGAAACATGGTATCTTCGTTATCAAATCTTTTAATATGCCTTCTTACCGACTCATTTAGCCTTTTTGTTTCCACTCCATACAATCCGGCCAAATCTCTATCCAGCATTACCAAATACCCGCGTATCCTGAAAACTTTTTCCCCGATTAAACTGAACAAAGCTTCTTTGTCATTCATTGTGCTGCCCCCTTGAGTCTTGATATGCCTTAATTTTATCACAAACACATTCCGAAAACAAAGAAATTACCCTGATTTATCAGGTGCGCTCGAAAAAAGTGGGACAGGCACGTGCCTGTCCCAGAATTAAAAAAAAGAAAAAAAAGGACAGAAAGGTTTTTGCCCGTCCGCTGACGCTTTTTGGCGGATTTACTTTTCTTTGTCAAATATTTTCATTTTTGGAAGTTTTTTAAAAGGATAGTTTATACTTTTTTCTGTGAGATATTTTGATTTTTGTTTTGTTCTTCGTCGCAGTTTATTTGTCAGTTCTCCGGCTATACCTCTCCCGACGGAACCACCGCGGCTTCGAAGTGCAGCTCGGAGAGAATAAGAACAGTCCCTGCAGCCTGTTCTTTTCCTGTTATGCACAGCCGTTTTCCATGTATGTCCCAGTTCACAAATCCACCATACTTTTTTTCCTGATCCGACTGTTACATTATAAGGAGTTAATTTTCCATTTCTTGTCGGATGCCATTCTTTTGCTACTTTTGGATTCAATGTTGCAAGACAATTGTCCAGACAAACACATCGAGACGCACAGTAAGGACATCCATAGCCTTTCGACCGGCCGCAAACCGAGGTCGGCCACTCATGTCCTTTTTTACATTGCCACCATACTTTTCTTCTTGATCCGGTTGTAACATCCTTTGGATTTAAGCTTCCATTTTTTGAAGAGTGCCATTCTGCCGCAAGTTCAGGCTTTAAAGTTTGAAGACAGTTATCATCACACACTTTACTGCCCTGACAGTAGGGACAGTCGTTACTTTTTCTGTTCAATACCGAGGTTTTCCATTCATGTCTCTTGCTGCACTTCCACCAGACTCTCTTGTTCGAGCCCGGCATCACATCATAAGGGGTAAGGCCTGTATTTTTTTTATAATTCCATTGCAACGCAAGCTTTGGGGAGTTTACAGCAAGACAATTATCATTATGTATTTTTCTTCCACCGCAATACGGACAGCCCGTGCCTTTGAGCCTGTTAGTAACCCTAGTTTCCCATTCGTGCCCTTTAGTGCACTTCCACCATACTTTAATTCCTGAACCGGGTACAACATCCTTTGGTTTGAGTTTATCATTTTTTTCATAACTCCATTCTTTTGCAATTCCCGGCCTAAGTGTTTTAAGGTTGTTATCACTCGCTGTTTTTTGATTGGCACAAAAAGGACAGCCTTTGCCGTTAGTCCTGTTATATGGCGCTGTTTGCCACTCATGACCTTTTTTGCAAATCCACCAGATTTTCCGCTCTGATCCCGGCGTTATCATTGAGGGCATTATATCGATATTTTTTTTGTAATTCCACTGCTTCGAAATAAGCGGGTACTTGTATTCAAAGTTATGTGTCTTGGTCAGTTTCCTGCGTTTCATCTGTGCTTTGATCGTCTTTTTTTATGCATCATCCTCTTACTTCTCCCATTCCACGATAAGATTTTTATCAGGAATAATATTTTTCTCTTCAATTGTGTACAGTATATAGTTGTTTTTTTCTTTCGGCGTTTTTGTCTTGTAGTTAATTTTAACTTTCTTAAAGTTTTTCGGGACATAGATAAATACTTTAAGTGTTTTTAAAGGTTTTTTTAAGTCATTTGCCGTAAATAAATATATGGCTTTATTATTCTTATGCTCTTGCATGTAAGTTACCGACTGCAAAGTTTCACCTTTTGCCTTGAAAATCATAGAGTATTCAATAAAATCCTTTTCGAACTTAAAAATCTCACTTTTTGGAAGAGTAAACGTAAGATTAGACATGCTTATATTTTTCGGAAAGGGATGAGCCGCGTCAGTGTAAAACGGAAAACTGACTTTTGTCTTTATATCCCGAAGAAATGTACTGTAAAAAGTATATTTACCTTTAAAACTCATATATTTTTCTTCAATATTTAAGACAAAGGTTTCATCGGTAATTATAATTTCCGGAGACGCTGGTTCTTTTGGCCTGGACGGAATAGATCCCTCCATCAAATTACAAACAGAAAGTAAGATTAGAAGTATAGCAGATATTGTTCTCATATCGTATTTTACCATAAAAAAGAAAGGACAGAAACATTTTTTACCCTTCCGCCCTTGTGGATCTTGCTTATTGATTAGTTATTAAATATTTTCTTTTTGTTTAGTGCTTAGTGCTTTAACCTTAGTTATTACTCTTCTTGTACTCTGCTACCATCGCCTCATACTCCGCCAGCAGTTCCTTCGGCATTTTGGCGCCAAACTTTTCGTAGTATTCGCCGATACTTTTTAATTCCTCTCCCCATTCTTTAATATTTACGGCAAACAACTTTTCCATATCCGCCTTGGAGACATTCAATCCGCTCATATCAAAACCGTTAACGTCAGGAACATTACCTATCGGGGTTTTTGTCGTTTTGCCATTGCCATCAACCCTTTCCAGGATCCATTTCATTATCCGGATATTCTCGCCAAAACCCGGCCACATAAATTTGCCCTGTTCATTGGTACGGAACCAGTTAACGAAGAATATCTTCGGGGCATTTTTCATCTTATTTCCTATATCCAGCCAGTGAGAGAAATAATCTCCCATATTATAACCGCAAAAAGGAAGCATAGCCATCGGATCCCTTCTTAAAACTCCTGCTTTGCCTATGGCTGCGGAGGTGGTCTCAGAACCCATGATCGAACCGGAAAATACTCCGTGTTCCCAGGATTTGCTCTCAAATACAAGAGGAATAAGCGAGCTTCGCCTTCCTCCGAATATAATCGCAGAGATCGGAACACCCTTCGGATTGTCAAATTCAGGAGAAAGTGTCTCGCAATTCTTCACGGATACTGTAAATCTTGAATTGGCGTGCGCGGCTGTTGACTTCCCGTCATACTTATTACCCTGCCAATCAAGGATATTTTTCGGGACAATATCGCTCATGCCTTCCCACCACGGCTCATTCTTATCAGTATCAATACCTACATTTGTATAAAGTGTAGGATAGAATTTATTAGCACGGAGGGTTTTCATCATATTTGGATTTGTCTTCATGGAGGTCCCGGAAGCCACGCCAAAGAACCCGTATTCGGGATTGATTGCGTAAAGCCTTCCGTCAGAACCTACATTAATCCAGGCAATATCATCACCAAGTGTCCATATCCTATAACCAGGAAGTGTCGACTGCATCATCGCGAGATTTGTCTTGCCGCACGCAGAGGGAAGCGCGGCCACTATATAAGAAACCTTGCCTTTGGGATCTTCTATTCCCATTATTATCATATGCTCGGCAAGCCAGCCTTCTTGAAGCCCCAGATACGAGGCAATCCTGAGTGAAAAACATTTTTTTCCGAGAAGTGCATTTCCGCCATAGCCCGAGCCGTACGACATGACCAATCCCTCTTCAGGAAAATGCATAATGAACCTTCTGTTCGGGTCAAGCTCACCGACAGAATGAATTCCTTTTACAAACTTATCAGAATTTCCTATTTTTTCTATGACTTTTTTAGAAAGCCTTGTCATTATTCTCATGCAAACAGCGACATAAACAGAATCAGTAACCTGAACGCAGGCCTTGGCATAGGGTGAATCCGGATGACCCATCATATATGGAAGGACGTACATCGTCTTTCCTTTCATACAGCCGGAAAATAAAGCATTCATCTTGGCTTTAGCTTCTTTTGGCTCCATCCAGTTATTATTTGGCCCTGTCATTTCCTTATCGGAATGACATATAAAAGTAAGATTCTCCGAACGCGCAACATCATTTGGATGGCTTCTATGAAGATAACTGTCAGGGTAGGTTTCTTTATTTAATTCCGTAAATACTTGATGCCCGTTAAGTTTTTCTTTTTCAATCCCAATTTTTACAAGTTCCCTGGCTTCTTTTTCAGAGCCGTCGCACCAGTGAACCTTGTCAGGTTTTGTAAGTTCTGCTATCTCTACTATCCACTTTTCAAGCGGTGTTGCCAACTTATTTTCCTCCGTGCATAGGCCTGCAATCTAATGTTCCTGTGTTTGTGAAGTATTTTACAGGCAATCAATCACATTGTCAAGATTTTGTTAAAATATTTCAAAAATGCTGTGCGTGAGTCTTTGCGGTTTTTATTTTCCTTCCTTTATAAGCCTTAATAAGATATTTATTTACTCTCACAATAGACCTGGAGAATTTCTTTTCTTTCGCACTGGTCTCAACAAGTATCAAAGAAGCATTATTAAGGTCGATATTGCTGCAAGAGGGAACGGTACGGCCTGCCGGGACGTCCACCCCTTCAATATGGCACATATTCTTAACGACAGAATTATTCCCGATATCAGAATCAAATATGACAGATCTAAACCCTATAAAAACATCTTTGCCAAGCCTGCAAGGTCCGTGTATCATGCAGCCATGTGTAAGCGAAGTATGCTTTCCAATCTTTACTTTAGTATTTTTTAGCGCATGCACTATTACCCCATCCTGAATATTGCAGCCTTTTTCAATGCTAACTTCGCTTCCCGGCTCGTCCGCCCTGATAACCGCATGCGGTCCGACAAAGACATCACCACCGATAAAAACATTTCCCGTCACAAGCGCTGATGGGCTTAAGTACGACGACTTTGCCACTTTTGGTGATGCAATCTTCGTCTTTCTCTTTTTTTCCATAAAACCCCCATGAAAAACAATAACTAATCTCTATCCTCCAAAAATACTGGCGGACGACAATATCTATTAAATTATAGTAAGTCGAATTTGAGCACTAAAAAAAGAAAAGCCAACCGCGCTCTATTTGAGCTTAGTTGGCTTATTATCCGGCTTCCCTTTTGGAAACCCGTCAAATCTTCCGAAAGTAATTATACACAATCAATCACTATATGTCAAATAGTTACTCTGACAATTATTTGTAGTTGCCTGATTAATCAGGCGCTACGGCTCGATAAATCAAGCAACTACAAAACTTCGTATTTCTTTTCCAGAGTGAAAACAATAATGCGCTCGCCGGTTTTTGTTGAAACATCGGTATGCAAACTTACAACTTTAATTCCTGTTATCTTGTTTATCATATCAGAAAGTAGTGTCTTTCCTTCTTCTATAAGAAGTGCTCTGGTTCTCTTAATCAGTTCCGCCCCGTCTTTTGTTTTCGTAAGCTGTTCTTCCGCCAGAGTCAGCACCCCTTTTAGGCGTACAATAATTAAATCTTCAATAATAAAAGTTCTGGTTTCTACAGGCCCCCGCCCCATATATTCCTTTTCAAATTTAATTATCGCTTCCGATATTTGTGCTTCTATCTGCCCTTTTGTCATAATTGAGTTCCTTTGGTGACAGCTATTATTTCAATTGACCCTCAAAACGAAACTTCTGCGTAGTCTGGTGGCGCATACGCGTGTCCACCAATCTTTTTGGCGGAGGATTCAAATATTTTTGGTGGCGCATACGGGATTCGAACCCGTCATCTCCACCTTGAGAGGGTGATGTCCTAACCAAATAGACGAATGCGCCTTTTAAAACATTATATCACAAAGAGTTTTGAAGGTGAAGATTTTATTTTTCAGACTTAATGTTTTGTGGCAGACAAGAGCATAAATCTAGAAAAAACTGTAACTTTAGAATTTTAAAAAGCCTTTTATATTAAGAGAAACATTAAGACACACGAAGACACATTTTGATTTAAACACCCTGGAAGGGTGATGGCGTAACCTTGGACGTGGTCTAGTTTTTTGGGGGCCCTCATCTATTACTAATTCACTTTCAAGCAGGTACAGTTTTCAGGGGTAAGGTCACCCAAAGCATATCGTATCTTTTGTTATAACTTGGATATTTTTTTCCATTTTTGACAAAATACGTGGGACTTTTCCACATATCAGAATTGAAAGCTTCAACAGAACTTACGTCTCTTGCTTATAGTAAGTTTTCGGCCTCAGCTTCGGTATGAATAGTATAATCAAGCATCTTATAGGTCTTCATTCTTCTTTGAAACATTCTATCCAACATAGACACGTTCAAATCTACATAGTCGTAGATATGAATGTTTTTCTTTTCTTTGTGATACCTATGCAACCTTCCCGTATATTGAACTATCTTACCCTTGAACGAACTTGGCATTGTCAGAAATAATGTGTCCAGTCTTGGCTCGTCAAATCCCTCACCGATATATGAACCTGTGGCAAGGATTATCTTCCTGCAATTTTCCGGGAATTCCTTTAATTTTTCAAATACTTCCTTCGCCTTTTTCTTACCCATTCCTCCTTGTAAAACTGAAATATAATCTGCTTTTCCTTTCAGCATTTCTAATAATCGCTCCAAATGTTCCCGGCGTTCTGTAAGAACCAGAGGAAACCGTCCCTCATTTAGAGCCTTTACAATATCATCAACAATCAATCTATTTCTCTGCTCATCGCTTACCAGCGCTATTAGAACATCATGGATTTTAGAATTATCATTCCATGCATATGAAAAAGATGTTTTTCTCGCTAAGACTTTAGATTCCGATAAATGATATGAGGAGTCTTTTTGCTTGATTTGGTGGCAGATAGGGCCACACTGCATATAAATAATTGGCTGATGACCATCTCTACGATAAGGTGTTGCGGTAAGCCCGAGGACATACTTCGCTTTTGCCTGTGTCAAGACTTTTTCAAATGAAAAAGCACTGACATGATGGCATTCGTCAACAATAACAAAACCATAATCGGCAACCCTATCATCAACTTTTTTATCATTATCAAGACTTTGAACCATTGCAATATCAATTACCCCTGTAGATTTATTTTTCCCGCCGCCAATTTGACCAATTTTCTTTTTATCTATTCCCAGCAATGCTGATATTTGCAGACGCCATTGATCCATAATCGGCTTACGATGGACCAAGATCAGAATATTTGTATTTCTCTTTGCCATTGCAGCCACAGCCAATACTGTTTTACCGGAACCTGGAGGAGCAACAAGTACTCCAAAATCCGAGGAAAGCATGTATTTGATCGCATTTTCCTGCTCATCATTTAGTGTCCCCTTGAATTTAAAACTAACTTTCCGTCCCTTAAAACGCTTATCAATCACCTTGAGTTTAACTTTATGTTCTTTCAGAAGAATATCAATATCTTTAATGCATCCTCTAGGAAGCGATAAATATCCTCCCGAGATTTCAGCGCAGCAAATAACCCGCGGCGTTGCATGAGTTGAAAACCGCATCTTCTGCTTTTTATAAAATTCGGGATTCTGAAACGCTGCCAAATGTTTCAGCTGATTCAACAAGGCGGGTGGAGCTGCATCCTCTTTTATATAGATACGGTTTGCAAGAACAACTTCAAGACTATCCGGAAGATCTTTCAATTCAACCTTAAATTTTCTTTTACCGGATGGAAGTCTCGTCCATGGTTCATCGTTTTCGTCAACCTGACTTTGCAAAACACTAATAATTTGACCTGATTTTATGCCCTCATCAACTTTCTTTTGAACATCGTCAAAACTCATCTTGCGAATCGATGCTAAAAAAGTCCACTGGTCGGGATATGGCAATCCCGCATCATCTATAAATACACTATTACCATTATTTACAGCTTCTTTTTGAAATGGCAAGGCAATAAGATTTCCAAAACCTCCTTTTGGCATAGTATCTTGATTAGGAAATAAACGGTCATAACTCTTCATATCTATTTGATAACGCTTGCTCATGGTCATAGTTATTAAATAGCTTCCAAGCTTTCTCGCTAGTATAGCAGGGAGTTCCTTTTCAAAAAATATCCAGACATGCCCTCCAGATCCCGAACGTGATCTTTCTATAACTACAGGAATACCTTCCTCTTTGCTGGTAATTGTTAATGCTTTTATATCTTCAAACCATCCTTCTTTATCAAAATCGATTGCTAGAAAATAACAATGTTCATTCTGAAGCATTGGATATATTCCGGCTACTTGATTCCCCAAAAGATGCCGTCGTACAGCGTCTTCATCAAGAGGGCTAAATTCCTTATTAGAACATTCCGAGCATTTAATCACAGGTTTCTTGCATAATGCTCTATCCCATTCATGTTTACAAACAGGGCTGTATCCACGCTTTTGTTTATTACTGCTAACCCAAAGACGCGCATATACATCATTACGCCCCTTGAAATAGCTTCTAAACAGCTGTATTTTTTCTTCAGGAGATAATTCCTTGCTTGACTTAGCCTCAGACACCTTAAAGTTCTCACAATCCGGCAGGGTATTTAATTCATCGGTATATTTCTTGCGGAGAGCAGATAAAGCAGAGATTTGCTCGTCTATTTTATTGATCTTTTCTTTTAAGCCGTTTTGTTCTTCTTTTTCAGTCATTGTTTTTTTTCAATTCCAACATAAAGATGCTTTGGCTCGTTTTTGGCTCATTTGGCTCACACCCTCTTCTTGCATTTCTCTTATGTGCCTTTTTATGCGCCATTTCGGGGACTTATGTGCCATTGCTCTAAGCGTCTTTAAAACCGCATTCGCCAGTTTTCAGTTTATAGTGATACCCTACTTTTAGGGACATTTTTAGGGACATTTTTTTGTTTTTAGGGACATCCTACTTTGCCTTAAAAAAAGCACCTTTTTTATATCCGATTTTAACAACCATCCCTGATTTTACTAAATATTTAATATCTCGTTTAGCCGTTTTAACGCTGACACTATACTGCTTTGCATAATCTCCAATAGTAATATTTTTTGTTCCGTTTACCATAAATCTTAACGCTTCAATTTGTCTTTCATTCAAACCCAACTTTTTCAAGTCGATTTGTCTGTCTTCAGGTATATCAGGTACTAAATCTAGTATTTTTTCTCCCGGCCCATAAAAAGTCACAACGAAGAAATTACTCTCTTCCTTATATTCAGGCAACCGCAGGCCATGAGCCTTCATAAGTGCTTTCATTTTGTTAATGCCCGTTCCGTATTTTTCCATGTCCTTTGTTTCGTGAAATATCTCGCAGATATTTTTATTCCTTGATTCATGGTGTCCTTCCAGCTTTTTTATATTTAACCCGGGCAATAAACCTCCAGGACTTGAAACCTCGATCCTATCATCAAATATTGAAATCATAATTGGTGCGCCACGACGATAATAGTCTCTATGCGCAATAGCATTGATCACGGCCTCTCTTATCGCTTCATAAGGATATTCTGGAATGTCAATCCTTTTAAAATCCACAATTTTATTTGCGATTCTTGTGTTCCGTCTAAAAAATGATTCCACCTGTTCCAACATTTTGTAAACAGGACCGCTTATAGGTTGAGAATCAATGAATTTGCTTCGCGCAACCCCTTCATATCTCGCAATCCTAATTTCACTTTGAGGAATGAAATCTGCAGGATTCTTTCCAAAGAAAAGCAAGGCAGTATTTGTAGGAATAAATTTGTCTTCTTTTTTCTTTAAAACTTTAAGAGTCTTAAATAAAAATTCTTTGATGGTTATCTTGGGAACCTTAACTTTTAGTTTAACAGACCTGTTCTCTAAAAAGGCTCTGACTTCATTCTCATCAATATCAGAATATTTTGACTCACTGCAAGCAATTTGGTCAAACGGATCTTTATTGATAGCACCGGCTTCATCAATACAGCAAACAAAACTGCTTAATACTTGCGTTTTAAGCTCGTCAACATTTCCAAATCTTTTATAAATATAATTATCTTTAATTGTTTTCAGCAGTTTTTGTGTATCCGGATCTCTTTTAGAGTCCTCCTTATTGCTGCCTTTTATGAAAAAAAGCACTTCACCTTTTTGTTTTTTCTTCAAAAACCGCCTGAATTCTCTTTCTGTAGCAGATAGTCCATCTTTTCCCTTAATGCCGTATTCATTTCCAATAATACAAATATAGATATCACTGTTATCCACTTGCTTAAGGTATGTCAGGGTCGGAGATTTTCCTTTGGCCGGCAAATTCTCAAAAAGAAATACGTCAAAAACATTACGCAAAGTAGCATTGCTGTTTACAAGTTCGCTAATCGCAAATCTTTCGTCTCTTAACTCCTTTTGGTTTGCGCTTACAAAAACGGCATATCTCATTAATTTATTCCTTCAAGCTTTTAACTTGGAATTTTATACAGTATTTCTTTTCAAGTATTTGTAATATTATATATTATTGATCCGGCTTTATAAAGGTAAAACCGTATCAGTGTATTTTCAAAATTCCATGTGGCAGATTTGTGGCAGAATCGGTAGCAATCAGGGGTAAAAGAGAGCAATTGGGAGCAATTGAATATTTACGAAAAGCTTTATAGATTAAGAATAAGCTAGGAAAATGAAGCAAACAGTCATAGGTTCAAAACTCCTTGAGAGGGTGATGTCCTAACCAAATAGACGAATGCGCCATGGGTTAACTGCTGCCTACTATAACTTCAAAATTACTTATATTCAATCGTTGTTCTTGACTGCATTCGTCTGATCCGATAGGAAATTATTATTGAATCATTCCGCTTTGCTACATAACGGATTATATCAAATGCGCCAGACTCGCTTTGCTCGTTTGCTTCACTTCCTTCTTTTGCTCAAAAGCATTCGTCTGATCCGAATGCACCGTTTATATCAGTTTTCACATTATATCATATGAATATTTGAAGTGGTAGAGTTTTTGTAATAAAACACACATTGACAACCCTGATCTTTTACAGTATATTAATAGTCCATTGAAGAAGTAAAAGGATAAAAAATGTCACCGCACAGTAAACTGAAACCATACAGGAATTTGCTAGGATTAGATAAAGACAACAAAAGCAAATGGGCCTTTGTTAACAAGGATAAAACTGCTTATTTTGCAGTGAAGCGTTTTTTAGACCTTTTGATCTCAATAACAGCTTTCCTTCTTCTTTTTCCCTTCCTCATATTAATAGCTCTCGTAATCAAGTTAACTTCGAAAGGTCCGGCTTTCTACGCGCAGGAACGCGTCGGAAGATTTGGAAAAATATTTATACTTTATAAATTCCGCAGTATGGTTGCAGATGCAGAAAAGCACACAGGCCCAGTCTGGGCAAAGCATAACGATGACAGAGTAACTCTGACAGGTAGGATCCTGAGGAGAACACGCCTGGATGAACTCCCCCAGATTTGGAATGTTATAAAAGGCGATATGAGCATAGTCGGGCCAAGACCCGAGCGCCCATTCTTTGTAAAACAGCATAAAGAACTTCAGGGGGAGCGTTTAAGCGTAAACCCCGGTCTGACGGGACTTGCGCAAGTGGAAGGAAATTATCATTTTAAACCTCATGAAAAATGGTTTTTCGACGAGTTCTATATCAGACACAGATCCATAGCCCTCGACATAATAATCATCCTAAAAACCCTCTGGATTATCGTTTCAAAAAAAGGGTCTTAATATTTCATCTGTTATATTTTCTTTCTTCGCTTAACGCCATTATTTCATTCATCCTGGGTAAAAGATAAAAAGGCACCGATAATAACTTGAATATTTTTCCTTTACTCATAAGCTTTTCCGTCTTTAAAGATCCGGAATAAATACGTATAAGCCGCGGATTCTTTACATTTAAGGCAAAGACAGCAAGAGAACGAAGACTTCCTGCCGCGCTTTTCTTAACCTCTATCCCTGTTATTCCATTTTCCCGCGCAAAACAAAAATCCACTTCTGCTGAACCCTCTTTTCTATCCCTTGCCCAGTATGTAAGATGCCCCTGCACGGAATCATCAAGAGAAAGGAGAGATTGACCTGTTATCTGCTCGGCTATCCGTCCCTGATATATGTCAGACAGATCTTCAAACTCAGAATACGTTCCGGTAACTCCCATCCTGTAATTTACCAGACCCGTATCAAGAAAGATTATCTTTTTAGGGCGTTTTTCCTTCTCAAGGAGCGGCAGCTCCACGGAGGCTGTAGCCCTGGCCTGACGCAGTAACATTGCTTTTTCAAGAGCAGAAAATCCTTGCGCAATTTCTCTACTCCTGTAAGCAGAACCGGCAAACTTGTCATACGACACCGTAGTTCCGGCAAAAAGCGGAGCGTTATCAATTATAAATGAAACATACTTCGAGTTTGCAACTGAAGCGTATTTGTGCGTGTCTTCACTATATCCTGTCATAAGCGAGGAGAAAATATCCTTAAGTCCGAGGGTTTCACCTTTTTGCGCATAATAAGCCGCAGCTTCAGGCATGCCGCCGACAATCGAATATTTATAAAAATACTTTAACGCCTCCTCATGTATTACCTGAGGCACCGGCGCGTTCAACCGGCATTTTGATAATTCCGAATGTAATTCATTTTTACCGATTGCACGCAGAAATTCAAAATAATCTAAAGGATACATATATGCAAACTCCACTCTGCCTACAGGAAAAGAGAACCCCTCACTCCCGATAACAGCTTCCAGCAGAGAACCTGCAGCGATCACATGCAATTTTGGAAGCTTATCAAAAAGTCCGCGAAGAAGTTTTATCATCAAAGTTGAATTTTGGATCTCATCTATGATGAGTAAGGTTTCTCCGGGAATAATCTCTTTTTGCAGATGTAATCTAACCGCCGTAATGAACTCTTCTACAGACATTTCTCTATTAAAAACCCTCAAATGTTCTGTAGAATCCAAATTAATGTAAACTGCATCTTTGAAGTTTTCTTTTCCAAATAATAAAGCTGCTGATGTTTTCCCAACCTGCCTCGCCCCTCTGAGTATTAGAGGTTTTCGCAGTTTTTTATCTTTCCATACCTTCATTAAATCCAATATTTTCCTATAAAACATTACAACCTCCGACTTACTACAGAATTTGTTACATGTTGATACCATTATACGACGCATATTGGAGTATGTCAATACTATTATTGACACAAAGTCCAAAACAGAATTTCGGATGAATGATGATAGGAGGAGGCATTGGTTAAAGCAAGCTGTTAGGGCGATTATAGAGAATGCAATGGATTCTCCACTTAGCCCCCCGAGAGGTCTCGCACAGCATTGTAGCGGACGAGATCTCACCATAGGTCGACACTGATTATGAAAGAAGTCCGCCTGACAAGATGTGAAAATTCTATTCATCTGTCTTTATAATTTTCATATTAATATATGCTATTGCTTGACAGGCATATTACAACCTTTCCTTTTTATTTTTCTTGCGCTTAAGCCTGAAGAAGAGTAACATACTACTATAAATTTACAAAATGGTGTGAAATACAAGGAAATGTTTAATGCGAATAGCGGCTTGCCAGATAAATACTACAGTGGGGGATTTTGCGGGAAATGCCGCAAAGATAAAAGAATTTATTGAAAGATCCAAAGCCGTAAAGGCGGATATTGCAATATTTCCGGAACTTACCATCCCCGGTTATCCTCCCGAGGATTTACTTCTCAAACAAAAATTTATTAAGGATAATATTGATACACTCAAAGAAATATCATCTTTTGTTAAGGGTATATCAGCAGTTATCGGTTTTGTTGACAAAGTCGGGAAGGAACTTTACAATGCCGCGGCTGTTGTGACAGACGGGAAAGTCACCGGGATCTATCATAAGATGAACCTGCCAAATTACGGGGTTTTTGACGAAAAGAGGTATTTTAAACAGGGGGAGAAACCTTTTATTGCGGATATTAAAGGCGTCAATATAGGGCTTAACATATGTGAAGATATCTGGCTGGAGGATGGTCCTGTAAAAACGGAAGCTTCAGACGGAGCAGAAGTAATAATCACTATAAATGCGTCGCCTTATCACGCAGGAAAGGTGCTGGAAAGAGAGAAAATTATACAAAAGCGGGCAAAAGATAACGGGGTTTATATAGTATACGCGAATATGGTCGGAGGACAGGACGAACTGGTTTTTGACGGTTACTCTATGGCGGTTGACAAAAACGGGAGAATTCTGACTCATGCGGACGGATTTAAGGAAGAACTCCTGATAATCGATATTCCTTTAGGCGTAAAAGAGGAAAAACCTGAAGTTCCTGAAAAAATATCCAAGATACTTCCGCTTGCAGAAGAAGTCTATACCGCGCTCACAGTCGGAACCCGTGACTATATTTTAAAAACCGGATTTAAAAAAGTTGTAATAGGTCTTTCCGGAGGTATTGATTCGGCAATAGTGGCAGCCATAGCCAGAGATGCCCTCGGTAAAGAAAATGTCACAGGCGTTTTCATGCCTACAAGGTTTTCGTCAAAGGAATCAAAAGAGGATGCGGAAGACCTGGCAAAGAACCTGGGTATTAATTTTAAAATTATTCCGATAGAAGATATTTTTAAGCTGTACCTGGACCTCCTGACGCCGTTTTTTGAAGGGAAAAAGCCGGACACGACCGAAGAGAACCTTCAGGCAAGGATCCGGGGAAATATTATGATGGCTTTGTCAAATAAATTTAACCGAATAGTCCTAACCACCGGAAACAAATCCGAGATGAGTACCGGTTATGCAACGCTTTACGGCGATATGGCCGGCGGGTTTGCGGTAATAAAGGATGTTCCGAAGATGCTGGTTTATGAGATATCGAGATACAGAAATAAAATTTCTCCGGTAATACCTGAAAATGTACTTATAAAGGCGCCGACGGCGGAACTAAGAGATAACCAGAAAGATTCAGATTCTCTGCCGGAATATTCCGAGCTGGATCCTATTTTAAAACTTTACATTGAAGAGGACCTTGATTGCAAGCAGATCTCGGGAAAGGGTTTCAAGCCGGAAACAGTCGCAAAAGTTGCCCGCCTTGTTGACTTGAGCGAATACAAACGCCGCCAGTCCCCTCCCGGAATAAAGATAACCCCCAAAGCCTTCGGTAGAGACAGAAGAATGCCTATATCAAATAAGTACAGGGGCTAAAATACCGTTAAAACGTCCCACGTTACTCACGCTGCTAACGAAAAAACACTCTAACTAGATTGCCGAAAAACCCCGCTTTTTGTCCGGACTCAGATCCGGCCATTTTTTCCTTTACAATCCTCCATAACTCTAAATTTCAGAGCTTCACCATTTTTTCGCCTTCACTCTGCCAGTACTTCCTCAATTTTAAGGACAAAATCTTTAGCATCTTCAATTATCCATCCTGCATCATCGTTGGTAACAACTTCCACGCCATATTGTTCTATAACTCTATTCTCCTGGGCTTTATCCAGAAATTCCGCGTATTTTTGTTCAAGTTGTTTTGCGCGTTTAATATAAATCGCATACTTTGGTTCTACTCTGCCACGCTTTACATAGAATTCTTTGAAAGCCGCAATGGCACAATAATGAGCTGTTGCCCGGATTCCGATTTTGTATAGGGCTGCTAATACCGCATGATACATTGCATAATACCCGCAAATAACTGTCCAATCAAACAAATCGTTCTCATACATTAGTTTCATAGCTCTGAGATTTCCATGCGCCTTATCAATATGTTGTTTTACATTTTTTGTATTTGACAACACTACCTGAAGATTCGGTCTGCCGTTTTTTGAATGAAAACATCCCTGTAGCACCTTTTCAAGATTTTCAGACATATCACTCCCCCTGGCCATGATTCATGGCAGAGAATCGACAATGGATAATAGAAAATAGGTTAAAGATTCAATCTATTCTCCATTGCTCAATTGCTCTTTTTTACACCAAGAACCTCGCGCCCGTACCTACTTTTTTCTTTTTCTTTATTCACTTTTCTCACTGTACTTCCTGTCCCTGCTTTCCTTGCTTTTCCTGCTTTGTTTACTGTTTCCCCTTTACCCACTTTCGCCACTTTCCTTAATGAGCTGCCAAAAAATGAATTCATTATATAGTATTATCCTGTCTTTCCAAAGATTATCATAAAACTCAGATTTTATTTTAACGCCTTCTATAAAATTTTTGTTTGTAGTGCTTATCGGCCGTATCTCTAAAAGAGGGCTAACATCAATTTTTGCCTTATTCAATATCTCAACTATATCTTTCTCCTTTTCAGGAAGTACCGCCAATATGTCAATATCACTCCCCTTTGCCCACTTACCCCTGGCGACGGAACCAAAAAGAACAACGAGTTGAATCCTCTTATTCGAAAGCTCCACGATAGAATCGGTATATTTCTTAAGCAACCTTGAAATATTTTTATTCTTTGAATAGAAATCCTTACGCCTTTCTAATTCTAAAAACTCAAAAACTTTCACCATTTCCTCATTTTCAAGGTTAGGCCTAAAAAAAATAGAATTTGCCGCCTCACGCTTACTAAACATATCGTTTTTAACAAATAATCGCATTGAATTATCGGTATTTGTCAGCGATGATTTTGCCAAACGAGAAATTTCTCTAACCCAAGTTCCGCTGAATTATGTTAAAAGTGCGATTTTAAAAATATTTAGTTCATATAAAAGCAGCATTTTTGTCATAAAAAGTTTTAAAATAGC
>MFGV01000051.1 GCA_001778375.1 Candidatus Firestonebacteria bacterium RIFOXYD2_FULL_39_29 | reverse complement strand
ATATTAGCCAGCCATTCTAAGAGGTATTTTAACAAACTTTTCTACAAAATGCTGAAAAATAAAGCATTTTAGGAAAATATTTTAACAAAGGACAGAAAACTTTAGACTCGCAAATACGAGCAGCGCTTTTTCAATGGCTCGGTGAACGTTCTGCCATGAATAGCGGGGTATTTACTTGGAAAGAGCTGACTGAGGAGATAGATTGGTCAATAGAGTATTTATAATAGGAGCAGGAGCTTCAAAAGCTTTTGGGGTTCCTATTGGAAGGGAATACCTGAAAGCGTGTTTGGAGTTTGGAGTAAAAAGTGATTACAAAAATATCCAAAATCTGCTTGAGTATCTGGAAAAGTTGATCCCCGGTGGTAAAGAGCAGTACGAAAAGCTTGCTTTTGAAGAACTTCTCTCCATTATGCAAAAAGACAGGCTACTCACAAATCGTTTAATGGGTCTTTCTATGCCTGTTGATGCAGAAAAGATATTAATCGGGTGTCTATGTAAATTTCTATGGGATAAATCAAATAACGTTCTTTTTGAAAATAGGATTGTAAGTCTGGAACAAATCGCTAATGAAAAATGGCCATATGTTGATTTTATCAATAAACTAGATAATGAGGAAGACTGTATAATAACTACAAACTATGATGCAATGATAGACAGGGCGGCTTGTGTCAGATGGAATAGCTGCAGATATAGCGAATATTCAAAACTGACAGAGAAACTGGACAAGCCTATTGCCTTATTTAAGCCGCTTGGCTCTATTGCATGGATTCCGGGATCGTTTATTCAGAATAGCCGTTTTTCAGCGACAGGCAGGAATGCGGCAGTTGATTATAATATACATGGAATTATTGAGAAGCTTACAGATAGTCCAGAAATCTATATATATAAAGACTTGCCCAAATATTTTGATAATGGGAAAAATGACTATCCCGTTATAATACCTCCAACCATTGGAGCAGATGTTCCTGAAGCATGGGGTGATTTTTTCTTGGAGTTAAACAAACAAATGCTTCGCCGGCTTTCAAAAGCCGATGAAATATATATAATTGGCTACTCGTTTCCAAAATACTATGAGTATTTCAGAATACTTGTCAGAAAAGCGTTGATGTTAAACAGACAAGAAGTCAAAGTCAGAGTAATTAACGTAGATGGGAAAAATCTTAAAGAACTCAAACAGACCATCAAAAGTTTTATCACTAAAAAAAAGGTTGAATACTACTCCTCCGGCTTCGAATCCTGGAAGAATCTTTTTGTAGAAGGCAAAAAAATACCATATGTAGAGTAGTTACTATTTCTGTTAGAAAAAAAGGAAACCCTCCATGTGGGAAAAGCTCCTGCTTCCGGTAATAAGGAAGAAATGAATTAGAGGAGGAAGAGGGACGCCCGCTTATTCTGATAGATGGAGGAAATGAGATGAAAAGTATAATTTTGGGGGAGGGACAGCTCCCGCTTATTTTTAAAAAATATTCAGAGTTAAAAACTATTTCTAAAATGCTATAATGCTAACGCACGGGTGCAATATAAATGTAATCATAAAATAAACGGGCTGCCTTCGTTTCACCCTTCGCCCAGGTGGATTTCGCAAAGGGATTATGGGCGTATATTTAAACCTTTGCTCAACTTGTAAGCAATTTAAATACTGAAATTACCCCCAACCGTACCTTCCCCCTATAAAAAACAGGGGGAAGTGAACGAAGGAAAGGGGAAAAGAAGTAAAAAAATCTCAAGGGGATTAAGGAGAATAAATGAAAAATATTGAAAAAACAAAATCCGAATACTATTTATTTTTTAATGAAATTAAGCAGCGGATTAAAACGGCGCAATATGATGCTTTAAAAGCTGTAAACAAAGAGCTGATCGCGATGTATTGGGATATTGGGGAAAAAATATCAGAAAAGCAGAGTAAGCTTGGATGGGGAAAATCTGTAGTTGAGAACCTTGCCGATGACCTCCAGAAGGAATTCCCGGGAATGCAGGGGTTTTCGGTACAAAATATCTGGTATATGCGGCAGTTTTACCAGGAATACAGTAAGAATCCAAAACTCCAACCATTGGTTGGAGAAATAAGCTGGACCAAGCATATAGTGATTTTGGGACGATGCAAAGACGATTTGGAACGGGAATTCTATATCCGTATGACCAGGCGCATGGGTTGGACAAAGAATGTTCTTATCCATCAAATAGAAAACAATACTTACGAAAAAACACTGGTAAATCAGACGAATTTCAAGAAAACCTTGCCGGAAAAAATTCAAAAACAGGCAAAACTCGCAGTTAAAGATGAATATACATTTGACTTTCTAGAGTTGGCTGAAGAGCATAGCGAAAGAGAGCTTGAACAGGCGATACTGAGCCGAATTAACAAATTTCTGATTGAAATGGGCGGTGCTTTTACTTTTGTCGGGAGTCAATTTCGTATGGAGATTGACGGAAAAGAATATTTTATAGATATCCTTCTTTATCACCGCCATTTAAAAAGTCTTATAGCCGTAGAGCTTAAAATAGGAGAATTTAAGCCTGAGTACGCCGGAAAGATGCAGTTTTATCTGTCAGCGCTTGATTCTATGGTTAAAATAAAAGGAGAAAATCCGTCAATAGGTATAATAATGTGTAAGGATAAGAAAAGAACGACCGTAGAATATGCTCTAAGAGACACAAAAAAACCGATAGGAGTATCTGCCTATAAGATAATTGGAAAACTACCTGCAAATCTGAGGAATGAACTTCCATCACCTGAAAAGATCGCTGAATTAATAAACGAAATATGAACTTTTCGAGCTTATCCTCATAAAAGATTGGCGGACAGGCTGCCCGAGGTTTTCTTTGGCATAACGTCATAAAATGTATAAATATATCGCTAAGCGAGAGGAAAAAACGCTGACCGTTTTGCTGACAGCAACAAAATGGCAGAAGCCGGGAGTGAACTGTCGACAATTTGTCGACGGTCATCGGATTGTCAATCTGCAAAAAATATTGGAAAGCATTGAAAAACCGTTTAAATAAAGAAGGACGTAAGTCGGTTACAAAATGTAACCAACTGGAATTGCCTGCATATGAAAGCAAATTATGGAATTATCCAAAGGATATGGACAGATTGTCCACATCCTTGAAATACCGTCAAAAGGGTGGGTACAAATTGTACATACCCCTTTCTGTTGAAACACCCGAGGGAGGGACATCGCCCGTTTATTCTGATAGATGGAGGAAATGAGATGAAAAGTACAATTTCAGCACTATTCCTTACAGTTCTTTTTCTAAGTAATGTTTTTCCCTTATCGACAGAAGGCGATAGTTCTGATAAACTAACTAAAGCGAGCGAGTTGGTAAAATATCTTTCCGTTGGGAAATACTCAGATAGCGTTAAGCTTTTTGATGAAACCATGAAAAATGCTTTGCCTGCTGACAAGCTGGAAGAAACTTGGAAAAAGATTATTTCTCAGGTTGGGGCTTTTAAAGAAAGGTCTGCAATTCGAAAAGAGGAAAGTGGGAAGTATACGATAGTTTATGTCACTTGTAAATTTGAGAATATGGATTTGGATGCCAAAGTTGTTTTAGATAAAGAAAATAACGTTGCCGGATTGTTTTTTGTTCCGAGCGCAAAAAAATCAGTATACAATCTGCCTTCTTATGCGAAACCTGATAATTTTGTGGAAATTGAAGTTATCGTTGGTTCTGATGAGTGGAAGTTGCCGGGAACTTTGACTTTACCGAAAGGCAGTGTACCTTTTCCGGCTGTGATACTTATTCATGGGTCAGGACCGCAGGATAGAGATGAGAGCATTGGGCCTAATAAACCATTTAAGGATATTGCAATTGGTCTGGCTTCGAATGGGATTGCGATTCTTAGATATGAGAAAAGAACGAAAGAGTATCAACAAAAGATGGCGAAGATGAATAATTCTATAACATTAAAAGAGGAAGTAACGGATGATGTACTTGCTGCTTGCGAGTTGCTTAGAAAAACAGAAAAAATTGATAAAAATAGAATATTTTTACTGGGGCACAGCTTAGGTGGTTTGCTTATTCCACGTCTTGGTGCGCTGGATAAAAATACTGCCGGATTGATAATAATGGCCGGGAACACTCGACCTTTTGAGGACTTACTTGTAGATCAGACAAAATATCTATTCTCACTGAATAACGAAATGTCGGAGACAGAAAAAGAAGCACAAATGACTGTTTTGATAAAACAGGTTGAGAAGATTAGACAAAAGGATTATATTATTAACACTCCTGGTTCAGAGCTGCCATTAGGCATACCTCCTGCATATTGGCAGGATTTGCAAAAATACAATGCCGGTGAAACTGCAAAAAGCTTAAGACAGCCGCTTTTAGTTCTTCAAGGAGAAAGAGATTATCAGGTTACAAAATTAGATTTTGATGGCTGGAAGTCCAATTTAAAAGAAAAGAGCAATGTTAACTATAAGCTTTATCCGAAACTCAATCACCTTTTTATGGAAGGTCAAGGTAAATGCACTCCGCAGGAATACTTTATTGAAAGTCATGTTGTAGATTATGTCATTAAGGATATTGTTAAATGGATTGGCAGTCAAAAACGGTAAGTTCAATAGATATGTGTTTAGGAATCTCTCAGTGCCCGGGGTAGCTACAAAATGCCGTAGTTGCCCGATTAATCGGGCGCTTTAAAAACGCCTGATGAATCAGGCAACTACATTATAATGCAGAACCCGGAACGGAGACATTTCTATCTTTATCAAAATATTATAGAAATACAATCCTTTAATATGTTATAATAACTTCGTAAAATTATTTCAATTTAAGGAGTGTGTTTTATGTCGGGACATTCAAAATGGGCTACAATAAAAAGGAAAAAGGGCGATTTAGATGCTAAACGTGGTAAGACTTTCACTAAAATTATAAGAGAGTTGATCATTGCGGCTAAGAAGGGCGGCGGCAGTGTTGATTCAAACGCTTATTTAAGGACAATTGTTCTGAAGGCAAAGGCTGTTAATATGCCTAATGACAACATTAAAAGGGCTATTCAGCGAGGTACAGGTGAGTTAGAGGGTGCCACATACGAAGAAACGACGTATGAAGGGTATGGACCGGCTGGTGTTGCGGTGCTTGTTTCTGCTTCTACGGATAATAAAAACAGAACTTCTGCTGATATTAGAACTATCTTCTCAAAATCCGGCGGAAACCTGGGGGAAAGCGGCTGCGTTGCCTGGATGTTTGATAAAAAGGGTCTGATTGTTGTACCAAAAGCAAATGCTACTGAAGATTCATTGATGGAGCTTGTTTTAGACCTCGGTGCGGACGATATGCAGGTAATGGACAACGAATATGACGTACTTACTACTCCTGAAAACTTCGAAAAAGTCAAAGCAGGCATAGATACTAAGAAAATTGTGTATGATTCTGCGGAAGTAACGATGGTTCCTAAAAATTACATCAAACTCGCAGGTGGTCAGGCAAAATCTATGCTTACCTTACTGGAAAACCTTGAAGACAATGACGACGTCGGTAATGTATATGCTAACTTTGACATTTCCGATGAGGAAATGAGTAAACTTCAGTAAAAAATGAAGATACTTGGGATTGACCCGGGGATTGCAACTACAGGTTACGGTCTGATTGAAAATAAAGGAAGCAATCTTTGTCTGGTTGATTATGGTTGTATCCTTACAACTCCAAAAATGCCGGTCCCGGAACGCTTAAACAAGCTGTTTAATGAGCTTTCTAAACTAATTAAGAAGCAAAAGCCTGATGAAGTAGCTATCGAAGAGCTGTTCTTTGCGAAGAATGTCAAAACGGCAATGAGTGTCAGCCAGGCAAGAGGTGTTATTGTTCTTTCCTGCATTAGATCCGGAATGAAAGCCGTAAATGAATATACACCTTTAGAAGTCAAGATGGCCCTTGTAGGCTACGGTAGAGCGGAAAAACAGCAGGTCCAGAAGATGGTTACAACCTTACTTAATCTTAAAGAAATGCCCAAACCGGACGATGCGGCCGATGCGCTGGCTATCGCAGTTTGTCACTTTAATTCCAGAATATCCAACTTGTATAAACAATGATAGGATTTATAAAAGGCAAGATAGATTCAAAAGAGAAGGACAGGATTATAGTTGATGTAAATGGAGTTGGCTATGAGATCCTGATACCTAATATTGAGCGTATTTCTCCTCCCGGAGAAGAGATAAAGGTATACACCTACTTCCATGTTACGGACAAATCCCAGGCATTATATGGTTTTCTTAGTTTAGAGGAAAAAGCGTTCTTCCTTCAGCTTATAAGCATATCTGATATCGGGCCAAAGGTGGCTTTGACCATTCTTTCAGGAATGGAGCTTGGCCGGCTGAAGTCAGCTATAGCCAACGGCGATGCTTCACTTTTACAGACAATCCCCCGTGTAGGAAAGAAGATAGCCGGCCGTATAGTAATAGAACTTAAAGACAAATTAAAAGACAGTAAAATAGAAGGTGGGGAGAGCTTTGTTGACGAAGATATGGTTCAGGATGTTATCTCAGCTCTGGTAGGTCTTGGGTTTAATGGTACTGCAGCCCGCAATGCTGCTGTTACTTCAAGGTCAAAGTTTAAAGAAAATATCCCTGCTATTGAAGAAGTTATAAAAGAAGCTCTAAAGGAAATTACAAAGTGCTAAAAAAAGATAAACCAGAGATTTTAGACGGCAGAAAGACCGTTGAAGATATTGTTGATGAAAAATCTTTAAGACCTCAACTCCTCTCCGAATATATCGGGCAGGACAAAATTAAGGAAAACCTCAGTATTTTCATGACTGCTTCAAAACAAAGAGGAGAACCTCTTGAACATGTCCTTTTTTACGGGCCTCCGGGTTTAGGAAAAACAACACTTTCCTATATTGTAGCAAATGAAATGAAGGTAAACATTAGATGCACCTCCGGACCGCTGATTGAACGCGCAGGAGATCTAGCTGCTATTCTTACAAATGTAGAGCCGGGGTCTGTTCTTTTTATCGATGAAATACATCGTCTTCCCAGGGTCGTTGAAGAAGTGCTTTACTCTGCCATGGAAGATTATAAGCTGGACATCATAATAGGTAAAGGTCCGAGCGCCAAGACAATAAGGATCAACCTTCCAAAGTTTACACTGGTCGGAGCCACTACCAGAGCCGGTCTTATTACGTCAGCGCTGAGAGACAGGTTTGGTATGACATTCAGGATGGACTTCTACCCGCCAAAGGATCTGGCTCAGATAATCAAAAGATCAGCCCGCATCCTTAAAGCAGACATTCAAGAAGATGCGATACTTGAGATAGCAAGAAGAAGCCGTGGCACACCGAGAGTTGCAAATAGACTCTTAAAGCGGGTTCGAGATTTTGGACAGGTCAAAAATGAGAAGAAAATTTCCCTGGCTCTGGTTAACTCTTCACTTGCCTCACTTGATATCGACGACAAAGGTTTGGATAGTTTAGATAAGTTAGTCATGAACGTAATCATTAAGAATTATGCCGGCGGTCCTGTCGGTATTGAAAGTATTGCTGTCGCAGTTGGTGAAGAAGCCGGTACTATTGAGGATGTCTGCGAACCGTTCCTTATACAGCTCGGGTTTCTTATCCGGACTCCCCAGGGAAGAAAAGCTACGGCGGAAGGGTATAAGCATATGAATGTTAAGATGAAGGAGGATGTTCAAGGGCGCCTAATATGAGCAAGAATATAGCCCTCCATATCTGCTGTTCAATCTGCCTCGTTGCTCCGCGTGAAGATCTTCACTCCAAAGGTTATCAGATTCAGGGTATCTTTTTTAATCCCAACATCCAGCCGTTTGACGAGTATATCAACCGTCATAATGCCTTAAAATATTACATAAAAAACGATTCTATAAGTTCATTATTATCAAGCGAATATGATGCAAATCTGCACGGAAATCTTGCTAAAGTTGCGGAGTTCGACCGGAAGGAAATGTGCATAAAATGTTACGAACTAAGGCTGTACCACACAGCTCTTAGCGCAAAGAAAAGTAACATACAGCATTTTAGCACAACACTACTTTCAAGCCCTTTTCAGGATAAAGATAAGATTCGGGAAATTGGCGCAAAACTTGAGCAGGAATTTGATCTTACCTTTGTTGACTCCCGCAACTGGGAAAAGAAACATTACGACAGCAAAAAGCGAATTAAAGACGCAGGTCTGCATGTTCAAAAGTACTGCGGATGTATTTACAGTAAAATGGACGCGGTTCTAAGAAAAAAGAACCGTTGATGACACGTCCGCCAATAATATAGGGCGGATCTTTAGAAGAAATTATAAGCGAGATGGCACAGATAAAAGCAAATGCAAACAATAAATAAAATTAGTGGTTTTTTCTGGTTTTTATCTGTGATATCTCTTTGCGTTTATCTGTGTCATCAGGCACGATTTTGTGCCTTGACGAAATGACTGAACCCTTGTATACTTACTAAAGCAATTATATGAAAAAAATATTGAAATACATAATATCGCTCGCATTGGCGGTAATCCTGCTTCCCGGCTGTACAGGCGGAGGGTCTTCTTATATTCGGAGTGATAAGGGCAAAAAAGATCCTATCCGTCTGCTATTGGTGAAAAATGCCGGTTCTGTTGATGTAGTTGTTAACGGAGCTTTTAAAATTGACGGCGCTTCTGATGCTTCTTTTGGGCCAAAAGGGTTCAAGGTTGATATTGATAATAATTCTATAGTTATAGAGGGCAAATCTTACGGTTCCAAAGTTAAAATCCTTCCAACTAACAATAAATTCCACCTAAATGGCAACGAATTCCGAGGGAGTTTAGTATTTTACATTTCCGACGGAAAATTAAACGCAGTTGAAGATTTTTCCATGGAGGAGTACCTTTATGGCGTAGTAGGCAGGGAAATGTCCGGAAGCAGCCCTATAGAGGCGTTAAAGGCCCAGGCAGTGGCTGCAAGGACGTTCGGATACTACGAGGCAGGACTTAGAAGGACAAAAGAGTACGATATTGACAACTTGAGGCAATCTCAAGCTTATAGCGGCACAGAAAGTGAAAATCATAATTCAATTGAAGCTGTTGATCTCACTTCCGGGGAAATTATGAAATACAAAGGCGAACCTATCTTTGCGGCTTTTGCGGCTAACTGCGGAGGTTATACCGAAGACAATAGGGAAGTTTTTGGTAATAAGCTGCCTTACCTGCAGGCCGTTCCCTGTACTTTTTGTAAGCATTACCCTCATGCCTCCTGGCGGGAAGAAATTGACACTTCGTATATTGTCAGTTCTCTTAAGAGAAAAGGCTTTGATGTGGATAGGATTAGCAATATAGATATAACAGACACTAGCAAGGCCGGAAGAGTCAAACAAATCTCAATAATAACTGATAAGGGCCGGATAACTATGTCGACAAATGAGTTCCGCCTGGCTGTTGGTTCAGACAAGTTTAAGAGCGCCAGGTTTACCGTCCGCTCCAGGGGCGATTCTCTTCTTTTTACGGGAAAAGGATGGGGGCATGGGGTTGGAATGTGCCAGGACGGTGCTGATGGAATGGCCAAGGCCGGGAGCAGCTACCGTCGCATCCTTACAAGGTACTACACCGGCATAGAATTAGGGCAAAAATGAAAGCAACGGCATATGATTATAACCTTCCAAAAGAACAGATAGCCCAGTTACCTTTAGAGCTTAGAGCCGCCTGCAAGCTAATGGTTCTTCGAAAAGACGCTCAAACCATAGAGCATAGTCGGTTTGACAATATTAAAAACTACCTAAAACCGGGCGATTTACTGGTTATCAACAATACTAAAGTTGTACCTGCTAAGTTATTACTGTACAGGGATAAAGCGCTTGGCAAAATAGATGCTCTTTTGGTGTCTAAAGAAACAGGAGGCAAGGAACTCTGGAGGGTGATCCTTTCAAAAAGAAAAGGAATGGAACCGGGGACGATTCTCCTTACTGAGAAAAAAGAGCTTACTGCTTTGATAAAAAGCCTTATAGATGATGAGTTTTTGATAGAATTCACTGATACAACAGGCGAATCCCTTTCTGAATCAATTAAGGAGATTGGCTTCGCACCCCTACCTCCATATATAAAAAGAAAAGATAAAAACACTGAAAAAGCATTTAAAAATAAGGACAAAATAGACTATCAGACCGTTTTTGCGAGGTTTGACGGGTCTATAGCTGCGCCTACAGCCGGAATGCATTTTACACCGGATCTTATGCAAGAACTTAAGCAATTTGGTGTTGAGTTTGTCGAGATAACACATCATATAGGAAAGGGTACTTTTAAACCTATTAAAACCGATGAAATTGAAAATCACCATATGGATAAAGAATATTTTGAGATAGATGCTGATTCGGCAGATAGGATAAACAAGGCAAAATTAGCCGGCAGACGCGTAATTACGGTAGGAACAAGCAGTACCAGAGCTATTGAAACGAGCTGTATTGACCCTAAACAGGGGCTTATAGCACCCGGTAAGGCTTGGACAGGGCTATTTATAACAGACGGATACAAATATAAAGTAATAGATGCTATTATAACGAATTTTCACCTGCCAAAATCCACAAATCTCGTAATGACCTGCGTATTCGGGGGTAAAGAGTACATCTTAAAGGCGTATAATGAAGCTGTAGCTCAAAATTATAGGTTTTACAGCTACGGTGACGCTATGTTTCTAAGTTAAAGTATAAGGGGAGTTCCAAGATGTTTCAATGGTCAAGAAATTATGCTATGTGTAAAACCTGTGGCACTACAGCAATTAAGCATATAGCGACAGGGCTTTGCTCTAACTGTTACACAAGGATAGTCAATAGTGAAAACCGGGGACAAAAACCAATACAATCTGCCAGTGACGTAAAAATCATGCTTACAAAAGAGTATTTAGAGGTCGAGTATTTAACAAAGAATAGATCTTTAGGTGATATAGCCAAGGATTGTTGTTGTTCAAGGCAATATGTATTCTCTCGAATAAAACATTTTGGAATAACGACAAGGAGCAAATCTGACGCTAGAACATTAGCTTTAAATGGCGGAAAGCTTATATTTGATCAGTGTTTTGATAAACAAAGTGTTGAGAAAGTTCTAAAGAAAATACACGTTAACGAAGCGTTTTTCTCAAGTTGGTCAGATAAAATGGCTTACGTTCTAGGCATAGTTTATACCGACGGTAATATTTATACCGGAAATAGCATGAATAATGAACATAAATCGTATAAAAAGGTGCCAAAAATTAGCATTGTTCAAAAAGAACCTGAGCTATTGGAAAAAGTTAAGAAACTAATGGATTGTGACGCTACATTGTATTATAGAAAGGAAAAATATTACAATGGGGTTAAATCCGGTGCCGCATATAGCCTTTCTCTTTCAAATTATGCATTATTTAATGATTTAACTAAGATAGGATTAACCTCTGATAAGAGCTTAGATATGGTATTTCCTGATATACCAAGAGAGTATTTAAGGCATTTTATAAGAGGATGCTGGGATGGTGATGGCTCAGTTTTTCTAAGTAGCATGGGGTATATTTGTGCATCCTATGTATGTGGGTCTAAGGAATTTATTGTGAAGCTATCAGACATTCTAGATGGTTTTGGAGTATATAAAGGCACTATATCGGAACAAAAAGGTAAGAATACAAGCTATAAAATACGATATCACGGAGAAGTTTGCTATAAGTTGTTTAAGTATATGTATGATAATGTCGATAAAAGCATGTATTTACAAAGAAAGTATGAGATATTCGATAATTACTACAAGTCAAAATAGCTTCTTTGCCTATCTTATTTATTAGAATATTTAGTTATCATAATATATCTTATAGGCGTTATGTTGTAAAGAGACCTGTTTCTGCCTGTCTCACCATAACATCCGGCTATTTATTCCTAACTTTATTTTAATCATTCCTGCTATAAGATAGGTTTTATCACTTTAAAGCCCTGAAGATCACTTTGAATATCTATCCATAGATAATAGATTATGGTTCTTTCTACTTTTGCGTGGGTAAAACAGGGCTCTGATGTTATATGATTCTATATTCTTGAGAAATTTCTAAATCTTTAAAAGCACCACTATTTTAACACTTATAAAATCAAGGTTTTAATAAACATGCAGTGCTTAAAGAGAAATAAAAGCGATTAAAACGTCTTTATTGTGTAAATTACTGAAACACCTTTAGAAACAAGGCTTTTTATGGTTTTGGCATTGTAACTTACCCACTGCAAACCCTGAAAAGCCGCAGGCTGCTGAAAAACTCAATATTTCATTACTTATGTTGTTTGATTCGCTCCTATAAAACAAAGTGCTTGTTTTAGCAGCAGTTTAAACGACACTAGATACCCGCCCTCCACAAAGCGTTGGTGGGTCAAAAACGAGATCTGAGTCCGGTCTGACAAAAAGCGGGTTTTTCAGCTACCTGATATCTTATTCAGTAGAGTTTACCACTATAAGGATACCCTGAACATCAAAAATCCGGATTGACATCGTATAATAGTGAAATTTATAGAAAAACGCTTAAATATGGATATATTTCCATAATGTTTCATTATAATTCAGGAAAATTATGAGATAATTTTATAAAAATTGTTTAATTTTTCAGCTTTTTACCCTCAAAATACCTGCTCAGGATTGCATTAAACAGGCCTTTTTTTATCATTGTGTTTACTTACATTACAGGAGAATTTGACGCGTTTAAAGCAAACGTAGTGAAGATTTCAGCATGTTTGTTTTGGCAAAAACCATGAAAACCGATTATATTTACTTTTTCCGGCCTTCGAAGGGATTTATGAAATATTCTTGGCACAAAAACTTTTAGGTGATAAATATAAAATATTTGTTCAGTAAGTCATGTAACATATGTTACAGCAAATATTAAATGACTACCGGGATGAAGATATTCAATTATTTTTGACAAAAAAAAGGCCCCCTGAAAATATCAGAGGGCCTTATACTTTTATAACTTAATTACGCTGTCTGTGAATCTGAAGTTGTTGCCTTCTTTCTAACCATTCTTATAACAAATATAACAACAACAGCTACAACAACAACGACTGCTACAGGAATCCAAGGAAATTTGCTTTCCGTTTTTGTTTTCATTTTTATTGTTTTTACTGATTCTACCGGTGTTTCTTCTTTCTTTCCGGTAAAAGGCTTTCTTTCTTCTTTCTTTTCTTCTACAGCATCTGTTTTAGGAGCTTCCGCCGGAGTAGCAGCAGCATCTGTCGCTGCAGGAACAGCAGCATCCGTTGCCGCCGGAGTAGCAGCAGCATCTGTCGCAGGAGCAGCAGCTACAGCAACTGCTTTTGCTTCTTTGCCTGCTTTTGCTTTTGCTTCAGCTTCTTTTGCCGTCACAGTTACTTTTTCTGCAGAAGCTTTTGCATTCATATAATCTGCTTTTTCAAGAGAAGCATTTGCATTGGAAAGTGATTCCTCTGCAACTGCAAGTTGTTCTGCTGCAAAGTCTGCCGCACCTGCATCTTTCGCGGCAGTCAAGTCTGATTTCGCCTGTTCTAAGAATAGGTTTACAGACTTTTTCATTTCATCTTTTAATGTTGCTGAAGCTTTTTCTGCAGAAGCTTTTGCTTTTGCATTATCTTTTGAAGCTAAGCTTGACTTTGAAAGCTCATATGCTTCTACTGCAACTTTAAATGCGTCAGGAGATACTGTATCTATTTTAAGCTCTTTTGCTTTTGTCATCTCAGCTTCAACTGCATCAACAGCGGCTTTTGCAACAACCGGTTCATCTTTTGCTTTTTTTATTGCTGCCGCAGCTTTTAATGCAGATACATTAGCAGAACCATAATCAACTTCATTATACGAAACTTTTGCTGCTTCAAGTGAATCAACAGCTTCTTTAAAAGCTGCAGGAGATTCAAGATCAATCTTCGCTTCTTTTGCAGCAGTGATTTGTTTTTCGGTTTCATTTATTCCTGTTTCGGCCTGTTGAGGAATTGCAAGAGTTTTCTTTGCCTCTTCGCTTGCTCTCATTGCCGATTCTTTAGCCTTAGGAAAATCCTTGAGTTCTAAAAACTTTTTTGAATTTTCGTAGGACATTGAAGCAGTACTAAAATAATCCTTTGCAAAACTTTCCGCACCTGCTTGCCTTGCTGCGTCAACATCAACACCTGCTTGAGTTATTAAAGCCTCGCATTCATTATAGGGCCCTTCCTCCTCTGCAGTAAGTTCAGGCCTGGAAGAACAACCGTAGGAAAATAATGCTACTACTACGGCCAGGCATATCAACACTTTTTTCATTTCAATACCCTCCTTAATAAAGTTTTATCTTAAATTCTTTATAATACTCATACAAGTTTAACACATTTAAATGAAAAGTCAAGCATTTGCTTTAAATACAATAAAATAAATCAACCATACTGTGGACTGTATTCCATAGTTATTGCTCTTTCAAAAACCTTGTGCCTCTATAACATTAACCAAAGCGTCTACTTTTTCTTTCATCTTATCCGCAATAACCTTCTCTCTCTTAAGCTTGTATACTTCATCGGCAAGATTTAAGGCTGTTAGAATAGCAACCTTTAATGAAGACACATTTGAGGTTACTATTGATATCTCGCGCATTTTCGAATCAACGTAACCCGCTACCTCCTTTGTATAGTCTGAATTTCCGTCACCTTTAATTACATATTCACTTCCAAAGATATCTACACAAACTCCCTTCTTGCTCTCTTCCATTTACTCCTCCTGTGTAATATGTTAGCGAATAATTATTAAAGTTTTAAATCAAGCTGTATTTTATCTATAGTATCAATAATATCGTCAACTTGCGATTTAGCTTTATCCCGTTTATCTCTAAGTTTACCAATATCAGCCTTAAAAACTTCAAGTTCTTTGATTTTATCTTTAAGATCAAGATTCTCTTTCTTCAGAATATTATACTCTTCCAGGGCTTTTCGTATTTTTTGCTCTAAAATATCAATCTTTTCCATTAAATTACCCATCCTTGTCTTGCCAAATACTCCGGCTGATTGATAAAAACTTCAGTTTTATTGCTGTCTAATCTCTGCTTTAAAATCAGCTATTACTTTTTCTGCTATAGGCTTATTTGCAGTGTCAACCTCTTCATCTGTAAGTGTTTTTGCCGCATCTCTGTAAGTAAGAGAGTAAGTAACACTCTTTTTCCCTGATTCTACATTTTCACCTTTATAAAAATCAATTATTTCTACTTTTTCCAGGTTTTTAGCACCAATATTTTCTATAAAACTCTTAATCTCTCCCGCACATACTTCTAAATCAACAATAAATGAAATATCACGTTTATTAGACGGGAATCTTGGCAGATCTCTATAATTCTTTTTTATATTAATATGTTTTTCAAGTTCCTGCAGTCTTACCTCCGCATAAAAAACTCTGTCTTTAATATCATGCATTTTTAAAAGTTTTTTGTTTATTTCACCAAAAGAACCCAGTTTTTCACCGTTTGCCAATAATTCAACAGAAGATGTCTTATCGTAAAAATTGTTATTTGCTTCTCTTATTTCAAATTTAACGTTTAAATCACAAAATAGACCTTCAAGAATCCCCTTTAGATAGAAAAACCCGGCCTCTTCAGGTTTTTGCAGCCACGAAGAATCGGAGGTATTGCCTGTGATTATAATACCAAGCTCATAACGTTCAATATATTGATTTCCTATCTTTCTGAATATTTTTCCTACTTCAAAAATCTTCAAATTTTTGTTTCCATGACTTACAGTGTTTGTTCTCACATTATTGAGCAAATTTGGAAGCAATGTACTTCTTAATATGTTCCAGTCTTCTATTAAATGATTCATTAAGTTAACATATTCTGTTCTTATTTCATTATCAGCCGAAATACCTGCCCGATCGAACCAGGATTTATTCATAAAGGTATAATTAATAACTTCGTTCAACCCTCTTTTTACCAACGATTGTTTTGCAAGTTCATCTATCTTCAATGATGTGTTTTGCTGTTGAAGTTTGATTGTCGGAAACCTCTCCTGTATTTTGTCATACCCATGGATAACAGCAATCTCTTCAATCATGTCTATCTCCCTGGTTAGATCAGTTCTAAAACTAGGGACTATCACCGTGAAACTTTTATTATCCGTTTTATCTACTATGAAACCCAGGCCTTTAGAAATATCCAGCATTTCTTGTATCTGAATATTTGTACCCAGCAATTTATTTACTCTTTCAAAACGTGTGGTAATGAATATCTGTTTTATTTGTTCCGGATATTCATCTATGCAACCCGAGGCAATTTTTCCGCCTGCCAACCCGTTAATAAGCTGAGCAGTTCTGTTTAAAGCATAAATAATGCCGTTATAATCAGCACCACGCTCAAATCTATAGGAGGCTTCAGTCATAAGTCCGAGTTTTTTTGAGGTTTTCCTGATATTTACTGCTTCAAAATAGGCACTTTCAAGGAGAACATTTACGGTCTTTTCATTTATTTCTGAAACCTGACCGCCCATAATCCCGGCGAGCGCGACAGCTTTTTCGGTGTCTGCAATGACCAGCATATCCTTATCAAGTTTTCTTTTAACCCCGTCAAGAGTGGAAATCTCTTCGCCGTCTTTTGCCTTCCGGACTATGATAGTTTTATCTTTAATAAGCTCATAATCAAATGCATGCAGAGGATGTCCGGTTTCAAGAAGAACATAGTTGGTAACATCAACAAGATTATTGATTGCACGTATTCCCACCGAGCGAAGACGCACCTGCATCCAGACAGGAGACGGCGCCAATTTTACTCCGGATAGTACCCGGGCAGAATACCTAGGACAAAGATCTTTATCCAGGATCTTAACTTTAGCAAGATCATTTACTTTACTTGAAGGATCCTCTTTTAGAAGTATCTCCGGAACTTTCATTGGTTTCTTTAATGCAGCACTCAAAACCCTTGCAATACCTATGATACCGAGATATTCAGGTTTATTAGGCATGACTTCTATTTCATATAACCAGTCGTTCAAACCATAAGTTTCTTTAAAGTCTTTTCCGATAGGGGCATCCGCAGGAAGTATCATTACACCTGCCGAAGAATCAGCCAGTCCAAGTTCTTTCTCCGAGCAGATCATTCCGTTTGATTCAATACCGCGCAAAACCACTTTAGAAATCTTGATACCGCCCGGAAGCGTGGCGCCATTAACTGCTACGGCAACTTTATCGCCTGCTTTATGATTTTTTGCTCCGCAAACAATTTTAAGTATTTCCGAACCTGTATCGACTTCGCAAACCGTCAATTTATCAGCATCCGGATGTTTATCTGCTTTCAGAAGTTTGGATATTACAACTTTTGTTACTTCTGAATAAAGAGGACCAAAACTTTCCACGCCAATACCAAGAGTAAAGAACTTTTTATGGAGTTCTTCCGGGGTTAACCCCGTTTCGATAAACTCTTTCAGCCAGTTATAAGTAATTTTCATTTAAATGTACTCTTCCTTTAAAACTGATTTAGGAAACGGACATCATTCTCATAAAGAAGACGTATATCGTTTATACTGTGTTTTATCAATGTAAGGCGTTCAATACCTCCTCCAAAAGCAAAGCCTGTCCATTTTTCCGTATCATAGTTGACATTCTTAAAAACATTAGGATCCACCATCCCTGCTCCAAATATCTCAATCCATCCGCTTTTTTTGCATAGAGGACAACCGTTTTTACATATCGGACAGGTGACAGAAACTTCTGCACTGGGTTCTGTGAAAGGGAAAAAGCTTGGATTCAACCGTATATTCGTTTCTTTTTGAAAATATTCACTAAAGAATATTTTCAAGACACCTTTTAAATCTCCAAAATTGATATCTTCATTTACCATAAGGCCTTCAACCTGCTGAAAAACCGGCAAATGAGAGGCATCCAGCGGATCATTACGATAGCATTTCCCGATGGAAATAATATTTAAGGGAGGGGGTCTCTTTTCCATAGTTCGGACTTGCACCGGAGAAGTGTGCGTTCTGAGGACATGATTGCCGTCTACGTGAAAGGTATCCTGCATATCCCTTGCCGGGTGATGTTTCGGAAAATTAAGCGCCTCAAAGTTATAATAATCCGTTTCAATTTCCGGACCATCTACGATTTCAAAATTAAGTCCGTGAAATATTTCTTTTACCCGGTCAATAGTCTGGGTAATCAGATGGTATTTCCCCGCCGGAAGTTTGTAGCCCGGCATCGTAAAATCTATCTTCTCAGAAGTTACAGCTCCTGATAAAACTTCAATTTTCTCTGATAATTTTGTTTCTATCTTAGTCTTTACACTGTTTAATATCTGTCCTATTTTTGGTCTTTCTTCTTTTGATAGCTTTCCAAATTTCTCATAATATGACGAAAGAAGACCTTTTTTTCCGATATATTTAACCCTGAGATTTTCAAGATCCTTTAATGTATTAATACCTTCAAAGTCTTTATCAAAATTCACATACAGGTTATTCAGTTCATTTTCCATCGTTTGTTTTTCATTCCCTTTATTAAATTTTTTCTTTGCTAAAAGCATTGTAAATATTAATAATTATAGCATGGTTTTTAAATCTTGTCAATAGAACCAAGAATAAGGAATATTCCTAAAATATAACGAGTTAAAGAATCTATTTAAAGTTTAGAGTGAGAGAAATGTTGTAACCTAAGACAAATGCAGGTAAACCGGTCAAAAACGTGTCACAAAATTTGAAATAGAGTGAAACTCCACGTCTTCACGAAAGAAATATCATTTTTTATACAAGTTAAACTTTCTAACAGCATCATACATAAGTATTGCAGCAGAAATGCTCAGATTTAAAGAATCTATTTGGTTGATAATAGGTATCTTTAAACTAAAATCCGACTTCTTAATTATGTCAGAAGGTAGTCCATGGGCCTCACTTCCAAGGATAAAACAAATTGGAAGTTTATATTCAGTATCAAAAACATTTGACCCTGATTTTAAGTCTGTAGCAGCAATACTTACGCCTCCGTTCTTAAGATACGATATCGCATCTATTGGTTCTATATTTTCTATAAAGGGTTGACTAAAAATAGATCCCATAGAAGATCTGATAACTTTAGTATTCGAGACAGATACTGACTTTTTTGTTAGCAATACTGCCGACACCCCGGCTGCTCTTGCGGTCCGGAAAATTGTTCCCAGATTTCCCGGATCTTGAATCTCACATACAAGCAAAAATATGGCTTTTCCCCCCGCTCCGTCAATTATCTCCTCAAGTCTATACTCAGGTTTTTTGACAAAAACGGCCAGACCCTGGGGTTCCTCAGTTTCTGATATTCTGCCAAAGACCTGCTTACTCATTGAAGTGAAGTTTATTGCCATTGATTTTGCTTTTAAAGTTACAGGGTTTGATTCAGCTTCAGGAGTATAAATCACCTCAAGAGGCTTAATATTTGTTTTTAATATTTCATCTGTAATTCTATATCCCTCAACAAATAAATACTCTTTTGAATTCTTGAATTCGATGAGTTCTTTCACTTTTGGATTTGTTTTTGAAGTAATAGTCTGGCTAATTTTCATCTAATATGTCCTTTAACAAAAAACGCCGGGAAATAATATAATCACCCGGCGTTTCAAATATCAAATTATTTAAGCTGTTTTAGCCGCTTCAATTATCTTAATAAACGATTTTGGATCGGTTGCAGCTATATCTGAAAGCATTTTTCTGTTTATTTCTACTTTTGCCTTCTTCACAGCACCCATAAACTTGCTGTAGGATAAGCCATTTTCTTTAAGAATGGCCGAAATCCTGATAATCCACATCTGCCTGAACAAGCGTTTCTTAGTTTTCCTGTCTCTATAAGCAAAATTGCCGGCTCTATCAACTGCTTCTGTTGCAAATCTATAACAATTTTTCTTTTTGCCCCAAAAACCCTTTGTTAATTTAAATATTTTTTTCTTTCTAGCTCTAGTTGTGACTCCACCTTTAACACGTGCCATTTTATATTTCCCCCTTAATTAGCTATATGGAAGCAGCCTTTTAATTACATAAGCTTCTGCTTTGCCCAGAGATCTGCTTTTTCTTAATGAACGTTTTCTGTTCTTCCCTTTGTGCTCCATTATATGACGCGCACCTGCTTTTTTCTTCATTACTTTACCTTTTTTTGAAAATCTGAACCTTTTCTTTGCTGAACTATCACTTTTCATTTTAGGCATTTTACTTCCCCTTCTTTGGAGCCAGCAGCGTGGTCATATTGTACCCTTCCAGCTTACTTGGCTGTTCTACATCGGCTATAGGCATAAATTGAGCAATAACTTTATCCAATAAAGCCTTACCTATTTCTTTGTGAGCCATTTCGCGGCCTCTAAACATTATTGTTACCCTTACTTTATTTCCTTCCTTCAAAAACCTGTCAATATGTCCTGTCTTAGTATTAAAATCATGTACATCTATTTTAGGTCTAATTTTAATCTCTTTAATTACGACTATTTTCTGATTTTTTCTTGAAAGTTTCTCTTTTTTTTCTATCTCGTATCTGAACTTGCCAAAATCCGCTATTTTACAAACAGGAGGTACAGTATTTGGAGAAATCTCTATCAAATCCATTTTTGCCGTTTTTGCCATACTCATTGCAGTTGCTATCGGTAAAACTCCAAGTTGATCCCCGTTAACACCTATAAGTCTTACTTCATTTACCCTGATATAGTTGTTTATTCTATATTGCTTGCTGATATTTCCCTCCTTAAATCTAATTTATTATTAAGAAGAAAATATAGCCGCAAAGGCAGCATAATTTCTTCATAGTTATTCACAAATTAAATAAATTACGTTAGATTATAGCAGAATAGCCTTATACAGTCAACATATTTTAGGTTATATTCTTTAAAACTTCCAGAAAAACATCCAAAATAGCAGGATCAAACTGAGTTCCGGAGCATCTTTTGAGTTCTGAAATAGCTTCTTCCACCGTTTTATTCTTTTTGTATATCCTCTCAGAAATCATTGCATCGTAAGAATCAGTAATAGTAAGTATTCTTGCTCCGATGGGAATTTCCTGTCCTTTAAGTCTATCCGGATATCCCGTCCCGTCATATTTCTCATGATGATATTTGACCATTCTTGTAGCTTCTTCAAGGAAAGGTACGTTAACAAGAATTTTAACTCCTTCCTCAACATGTTTTTTCATTATTTCGTATTCACCGTCAGTCAATCTGCTTGGTTTGTTTAAAATTACTTCTGTTATACCTATTTTCCCGACATCGTGAAGCAAAGCTGCGAAATGCAGGTCTTCTTTTTCTTTTGCAGAAAGATTAAGCCTGTCTGCCATTAGAAGAGAATATCTTACGACTCTTTTCAAGTGATCATATGAAGATCTGTCTTTGGCATCAATTGCCGCAGCAAGAGCTTCTACCGTACTCAGATAAGCTTTTTTTGTTTCAATAAAAAACTTAACTTTTTCTATTGCAATAGCTGTCAGGTTAGCATAATTAAGAATCAGTGTCAGATCGTCTTCATCAAAGGAAACACCATTTTCTTTGTCAGAAAAGTTTAATACGCCTATAGTAGAAGTGCTTTTAAGCGCAACATTTAAGGCGAAAGGTGTTTCATATTTTAAATTAAGAGGCGCAACAATAAAAGAACCGGGCTTATTTAAGATCTCGAAGCGCCGGTCAATAGAGTTATCATCCATTTTTTTTATCAGTATAGGTTCTCCTGTTTTCCAAACCCAGCCTGAGACCCCGACCCCCAGTTGTCTTTTTTCTCCTATTAGTTTTTTATCGGTAGATTGCATAACTATCAGATTTGGACTTTCAACCATCATAATGGAAACATTATTACAATTTAATAATTGTTTGCCTTTATCCACTATCATCTTAAAAATAAGTCCCAGATCGTTTGTTTGATTTATCTCATGTATTATCTCGTTTAAAGTCAGCAGTTCAAGATTCTTTTTTTCAAGTATGAGAGCTTCTCCGCAATATTCAGCCAATAATTTGGCAAAAGTAAAATCATCGTTAGAGAATTTTTCACCATTAGTTTTATTATTTATATTTAAGACTGCCATCGTCCTGCCGTTATTATCAAGAATAGGTATTACTATCGAAGTTTTGTACTTTGAGGGATCAGTTTTTTTTATATAGCCGGTAAGCTGAACATTTAGGGACGAAATATCATTAATGATAAGAGGCTCTCTCGATAAGGCCACGTAACCGGAAATACTCTCTCCAATTTTAATCTTTGTATTGGCAAGTATTTCCTCGGACAAAACTTTTTTAGGATTTGAAGAATAGGCAGTTTTAAAAATAAGGTTTTCTGATCTGGAGTCAAAAATCATCAGTGATCCGTTGTCAGCTTTTAGATCAGTAACAGCTTGTTTTAATATTTCATTAATAGAACTTCTATGTTTGATTTTTATCATTTCAAAACTTGGCATTATTTCTCCGTTTTTTTCCAGGTTCGATAATCAGAAGGTTCCAAGACTCTTATTGAAAGCTCGCCTGCCTCATGTCCATCTTCATAAAATATTGTTACAGTATTATCTTCTTTAAATATAATATTAGAAAGGAACCATTTGTCTGCCATTTTAGGTTTTCTTCCAATAATTGCTTCAAGATTTTCTTTAATCTGCTTCCGTGCCTCAATCTCTTGTTTTTCCGTAAGTACAGGAATATTCTTTCTTATCTGATTTTGTGTATCTTTTCCTGATATTTGCTCTTGATTATTATTATTTTTGTACTTTTTAATTTCTTTTTCTTTTAGTTCCAGTTGACCCAACAAGAATATCACCGTAATAAATGCAACAATAAACAATATTAAATAGAAGTTTCCGGAAGAAGTCTTAGAGTTCTTTTTTTTTGCCATGTCAGAATCCAATAAACATTATTATTCAGTGCTTTTTGTCGCCGGTGAATCTTTTCCCTCTCCGGCATACTTTATAATCCATTCTTCGAATTTTTTCTCTTCAAGAGTGGTTGTTATCTCGAGAATATTACCGTCTTTGCCAACCAGTATATTTGTCGGTAAAGCTGCCGTAGAACCCGGTTTTATGTATTGATTTATACATAGTTTAGTGTAATCCATGAAAACAGGAAAATTTAATTTAAATTCTTTAGAAAAAGCAGATATTTTTTTATTATCTTTTTCAATAGATATAGCAAGTATCTCTATTTTGTCTTTGTATTTTTCATATAACGTCACAAATCCCGGAAATTCCAGTTTGCAGGGACCGCAATAGGTAGCAAAAAAGTTTATCAGTACAAGTTTATTATCCTTGTTAGACGACATACAGTATTTTTTTCTTTTAATAACATCATAAAGGGAAAAGTCAGGAGCCTTTTTATTTTTTTCCACAAGAAGGTATTCACTAAAATTTATTTGTTCAGCAAAAACCAATCCGGTAAATATTAATGCTAAAATTAATGATTTTCTCATAATTCTTTTATTCCTTCTGCTAGAATATGGAGGCGGCACTCGGATTTGAACCGAGGAATAGCGGTTTTGCAGACCGCTGCCTTACCACTTGGCTATGCCGCCGTACAATTAAGTATTATACCGAATATTGCTTATTTTATCAATTATTTAATAAGACATCCAGCGATTCCGCAACAAGCAAATTAAGCCATAACTTTTGCACTGAAAAATCAAGGATTTTATTCTTTTGTGACCCGTGTTAATAATTAT